>DAOTTD010000231.1:0-3684 GCA_034438015.1 Ktedonobacteraceae bacterium
CCAGCAGATCACCGAGGTCAAAAATGCTCGCCGCCTGGAAACACACTTTCGCAGCCCGCAGCTTGATCTGTGGCGGATCTCGGACACAGAATGGCTCCTGGCCTTGCGCAGACCCGCGCCGATCGCACGCAAGAAACCAGGCAAGGTGGTAGTCCTGGCTGAGCAGCACGTTCTGCCTGAGTTCGGTGCGACTGGATAGGGGACATCCTCAATAGCCCATGCTCACGAGATAGGCATGAATGCCCTCATCAACGGCTGTGGGAGCCAATAAAATCGGCCCGGCTTCATCACCACGCAGTTACCTCCATGTCATTCCCTCACCCTCTGATGACAACTAGAGCTGCTGACATTTCTCACATAAAATTTCACCTTTCTCAAGAATAATTTCCCCATCACAAACAGAGAGAACAAGCAAAACAGGCTCATTTTCTCGCATAACTTGGCTCATGGCCGACTTTGGGGTATATCGCTCGCTTGCATACCATGTGATATATTGCCTTCCATGAGAAACCTCCTGAAGAGTATTTCATTGCTAAGAGCGAGGTGGTCATGGAAAGGACGCCATTGCTCCCACTGCCTGAAGGGATGCTCATTGATCAGATCCAGATTACAGAAACCGGCCTGGTGGTTTCTGTGATTGCAACGCACCCGACGTCGTGCTGTCCGCTCTGTTCTGAAGCGTCCTCGTCCATCAAGAGTCATTACCATCGGAGCTTGCAAGATGTTCCTTGCGGAGGTCGCCGTGTTCAGCTTGCTCTCACCGTGCGGAAATTCTACTGCCGCAATCCGCTCTGTGAGCGCAAAGTGTTTACCGAGCGCCTTCCGAGGTTCGTTGAACCATGGGCGCGGATGACGATCCGGCACTGCGAGCAGATCACCTCCATTGGACTGGCGACCTGCGGCAAAGGAGGGACGCGATTGGCCGCTCGTTTGGGGATACACAGCACTCGCCAAACGATCTTACGTCGCATCATGGCTCTGCCAGATAGCTCTGCTGAGTCGATCCTCTTTCTGGGGATCGATGATTTTTCGTTTCGCCGCGGCCTTCGTTTCGGCACCATCCTGGATGCGCCAGTACCCAGATCTCAAGGCGGTCAGCCGGGATCGTGGGGGCGCATATGCCTCTGCTGCTGCGCAAGGCGCTCCCCAGGCCACGCAGTGTGCGGATAGGTTCCATCTCCTCAAAAATCTCGGCGAGGCTTTGGAAGGACTACTAGCGCATCATTTGGCGACTCAGCGTAAACGTCAGACACAAGCTACCCTCGATCCCTTGGCACCGGTTTGGCAATCCGAACGAGCCGCCCGCATCTCTCCGACGCTCTTGCGTCTTCAACACAACCGACGCGAGGAACGTCTGGCACACTATGAGCAGGTGATCGCTTTGCGCCAGCAAGGCTTGAGTCAAGCCACCATTGCAAGCCAGGTAGGAATAGGTGCCAGCACCGTGCAGCGCTGGTTGACTGCTGGGACATTCCCAGAGCGCAAACCGCGCCAGCAAGGCAGTCGTCTTGATCCATACCTCCCTTACATTTTCCAGAAATGGGCCCAGGGCTGTCACAACATTGCGTGCATCTTTCGAGAACTCGTGGAGCAAGGCTACAAGGGCTCCTATGCATCCGTCCATGACAACATTGTCCGTCTGCTCCCAGAGGGACGCAAGAATCCTCTAGACTCCTCATCGAAGACACCTGCTCTTGTTACCTCACGACAAGCTACCTTCCTGTTTCTTCGTCGCCCTGAAGAACTCCGAGTTGAGGAGCAGGAGACAGTGACCACACTCCGTCTGATCCGCCCGGAAGTCGATCTGGCTTATGATCTGGTTCAGCAGTTTGCACAGATGCTGCGCACACGCACTGGAGAGCATCTCGATGCCTGGCTTGACCAGGTGGAAAAGAGCAAACTTCCTGAACTCCAGTCTTTTGCTGCTGGGGTGCAGAAAGACAAAGACGCCGTGAGAGCTGGTCTCACCTGGTGGATCAATAACGGGATGGTGGAAGGCCACGTGACCAAGCTCAAATTGATCAAAAGACAGGGGTATGGCAGAGCAGGCTTTCCCCTGCTCCGCAAGCGGGTGCTTCATGCTGTGTAAGGGAGATTAGTCCTCTGGAGGAGTGGCTGTCAGACAAAAACAGAGGACCAGGTGAGCGTACTCTGGGTTGGCCTCCCATGCTTGGTGCTCTCTGTTCATGGTTTCATGACAGAGGTGGGCTGAGCGGTGAACGTAGTCTGCCCATGCTTCTCCCTCTTTTGGTTTCACCTCTATTCCCATACCACCTCCAGGAGTATGACCATGACGCCCATCGGGGTATTTCACCCATCCTTCCCATCCCAGCAAAGCCCAATTGGCTCTCACCAGCACCTCAAGAGCTTCTAAGGCTTGCTGGTAAGGCAAAACAATCTCTCGATGAGAAAGAGATTGTTTTCGTAATACCTGTGGTAAAAGGTCAATATCATCCAAGATTCTTCCACCTCTGAGAGGGTCTTTCTTCTATCTTACCATCCTCCTGAGTAAGAAGCAGGCAGTATGCCCCAAGAGTGGCCATGAGCCATAACTTTTCCTCCAGCCTTTCCTCTCACGAAACATCAAATTTTGACGTTGTTTTTCCTCCGTTTTGGCTCAACAGAAAAAATTTTCTGAGAAAAACGAAAAGTTATGCGAGAAGTTCTTATTCTCTGTGTAACGTTCGGGTATACTCGGAGAGAGTGGAGTTACGGTTGGTCATGCGGCGAGTGCTTGTGTCACCGGAGCTCGCAGATGTAGGACATGGCTAGCTTGCCGTTGAGCGTTAGCTCACCGACGGCGACGAATCCGTTGTGTTCAAGCACCTTGCGCGAGGCCGGATTGTCCTGCGTGACCCTCGCGCGCAGCCTGCTGAGTCTGTACTCTGTGGCGGCGAGCTCGCGTACCTTGCACACCGCCGCTGTGGCCAGTCCCTGCCCCGCGGCCTTCTGCGCAATCCGGTACCCCAGCTCCGCCGACCCATCTGCCACTTCGGTCAGGTTCACCCGCCCCACCACCTCGCCGCCCTCGGCCACCAGCAGGTGGAGGTAATCCGTCCCGGCGGCCTGCCACGCGAGCAGTTGCGCATACCGCGTGTCGAACTCGGCGAAGAACTCGTCCCCCCGATCCGGCACCGACGCCGCGAAGTAGGCCCGATTCTCCCGCTCGAACGCAAGCAGGGCAGGCGCGTGGTCGAGGCGGAGCAACTGAAGGTCTGGCAAGGGGAGTTGGAGGCGTGGGGTCGATTCCGACCCGGTTCCCCTGTCCTCCTTCGATTCCGTGTAGGCGGGTTTCCCGCCCACGGCCTGCCTACCGAGAAAGGAACATACACCGACCTCTGGCACGTCTCGTTTGTCTCGTTCTTCCATGTGTTTCTCTCTTTGCTCAATGATGAATTGATAGAACTTGTCCATTGAGGACTACGCATACTCTATCATCCTGTTGCAACTCTATCTGTACATCCCAACAGTATTCGGCTCATAGCCAGATTTGATACCGGTGGCGAAGTCGATCTTCGCGCTTGCTAGAGAGCAAGTTCAAGCGCAGTGTGAGCATCGTTTTTGACTTCGCCACCGGTACCCGAAGTGGTCAAGAGCCAAGTTATGTGAGAAAAAACAGTCAGATGGCGTCATTTGCAAAAAACAACATGTCAAACACAACATGGAAAAGTTATGCGAGAAAAA
>DAOTTD010000232.1:0-2647 GCA_034438015.1 Ktedonobacteraceae bacterium
AATTTCGCTGGTAGGAGCTTGTCTCTACCAAATTATGCGAACTGGCTTGCCAAGCGACATCGCTCATATTTCCTGCGTGGCCAACCTTTCGGTAGGAATCGGCCAAGTTTTTCTGTAATCCGCACAATTTCTCACGTTTGAGGGCCAGATCTGCTCACTTCGTAGGGCATTTACCAATCCAATTGCTAAACGTATCATCGATGACCATTCGACGTGATTTGCATCTGCTGCATGAGAAGCAGATTGTGGAGGTAACATACGGAGGAGCACGCCTGATTGCGTCAAAACGAAGCGAACCCAACTTTGATATTCGCACACATGAACACCTGGCTGAAAAACAAGCTATTGGGAAACTGGCCGCTGAACACTTTATCGAAGAAGGGGATGTGATAGGTATTGACAGTGGCAGTACAACGCTGGAGATTGCACGCAACTTGCCCGACATCCCGCTGACGGTTGTAACGCATTCTATGGCCGCCGCCAACGTTGTCGCTCAGAATAATCTGTATTCATTGATCGTGCTTGGGGGAGTTTTGCAGCGCGGAGCGAACTGTTTTTGCGGCCCACAGGCGATTGTTGCCTTACAGACGTTGTACATCAACAAACTTTTCCTGAGCGCCAGTGGATTGCTGCTTCCCCACGGTCTCTCATGCGATAACCTGCTCGACGCAGAAGTCAAACAGGCACTTCTAAACTCCTCGCGCCAGATTATTTTATGTATGGATAGTAGTAAGATTGGCAAAGCCTACCTGGCACGCTTCGCAACCCTTGATGTGCTCGATACACTGATCACCGATAATGGCATCTCGGACGAGAGTCGTGAGGCGATAGAGCAGCAGCACACACAAGTCATCACAGTCTCTACGACGGTTCCAGCATCTCTTCCTAAATCAGTACTGACCAGGGACGATGTTGCAGTATAAGGCCCTTTTTTGTGGGATCGATCTCTGACAGGAGTTCGGTAGTGGTTAAGTTGTGAGTGATCTCCCCGCGGGATGCTGGGGTTCTACCAGGACAGTCGCTGTCCCAGTAGAACCTCTTCCTTACTTTCTCTTACGTCGATCCTCTACACGTGCGCTCGCGGTCTTTGATTCGCCTCCACTTGCACGCGGCAGGCTGTCGGCGGGGACCAGCTCAACCTTCGGCGAGTTGCCCGTAACCGTTTTGACCGACTCGGCCATCGCACGGCTCAGCGTGTGGGCAAACTCGGGATTGAACAGGACGGCGGAATCCTTCACTTCAACCTTGAGATCGAAGGTATCAAGGCCATCGCGTTTGTCGACGATGATGCGGAAATTCGCACCGGTTTCGGGGAACTTGACCAGCGCGGCCTCGACCTGGCTGGGGAAGACGATCAGGCCGCGAATGGAGACGGCGTCGTCGCTGCGTCCCTTGATAGCTCCTATCTTTGGGTGGGTGCGACCACAGGTGCAGCGCGACTCCCACCATGTGCGCGAGAGGTCGCGGCTACGATAGCGAATCATAGCGGTTCCATCGGCGGAGAGCCACGTCCAGACCAGTTCGCCCTCCTTACCCTCGGGGAGCGGCTCGCCCGTCTCAGGATCGATACATTCAACCAGGAAGGCATCGGCCCAGGCGTGCATTCCCTCACGCGCCTCGCACTCGCAGGTCATCCCCGGTCCCAGAAACTCAGTCATGCCGAACTCGTCATACGCTCTGATATGAAAGAGTTCCTCCAGCTTCAGCCGCGTCTCCCAGGGCCACGGCTCAGCGCCGAAGAGGCCAATTTTGAGCTGCGTCTCCGCGAAATTTATGCCCCGTTCACGCGCTTTGTTGCCCACATACAGGCCAACGGAGGGTGTCATACACATGGCGGTCGCGCCGAAATCTACGATAAAGTCGAGCATACGATCGTACTGGCGCGCATCCGAGCCCATAGGGATCGCCATCACGTCCATCGCCATCGCGCCATAATGAAAACCGAAGCCGCCCGTCGCCAGTCCATAGCCGTAACAGTTCAGCAGAACGTCGCCAGGACGCATTCCTGTCATCCACAGCTCGCGCGCGTTAAGGTCCGCCCAGTAATCGATATCCTTCTTCGTCGCGAAGACCGGGACGCTCTTGCCCGTCGTGCCGCTGGTCGCGTGCACCTGGAGCGCGCCACCCTGCCCGCCTGGATGCTTGAGCGCCATGCCATACGGGTAGGCGGCGCGTACCGTCTTCTTTTCCAGAAAAGGTAACTTGCGAATATCTTCAAGATTTTTGATATCAGAAGGCTTCACGCCCGCTTCGTCATAGAGCTCGCGATAAAATTGATTCTGGTGGTAGGCGCGCTCAACAATTGCCTGCAGGCGCTGTAATTGCAACGCCTGTAACTTCTCTTTAGGAAGCGTTTCTATCTCTTCATGAAAGAATGTATTCATTAAAAAAACTATCCTCCGGGACCACAATAGAAATTACACCTACGTCAAAGCGTTCTGCTTCGCGCCTATTCTATCATGACGGCACAGGCACGTCTATTGGGGTCCAGCACAACGGCAAAACCCTGTGATATGATGAAGAGGGCATTTCATACCTCAGAATCCTCCCAGAGATGAGCTAAGACGCGTTTGGGAGAACGGATGAGGTCAGGACGGTGAGCCTGCCATGCCGCCAAACCGACGATGATGGAGGCCGTAGAGGTTAA
>DAOTTD010000233.1:0-6153 GCA_034438015.1 Ktedonobacteraceae bacterium
GACCTACACTGCCTCCATTGTCGTCGCTTTGGCTGCCCAGCAAGCTGGCCGTCCTGACCTCATCCGTTCCCCCAAGCGCGTCTTAGCTCATCTCTGGGAGAAAAGTGAGTTATGAAATGCCCTCTAATTTAGCCTTACCAATATCTCATACAGATCTCTTTTCTCTATCAAGGAAGCATCGTCTGAATCTTGCTTTTCTCCTTGTATCACCTCGACCACCCTCCGTATGCCTTCCATGATATTTAAAAAAGCTGCATCCTGATTCTGCCAGAGGGTTATAAATTCCTTATTTGCGGGCAGTGGCGCAAGTTTGCCAAATGATGCACTCTCCCAATTAACGGGACGAAGCAGAATAGGAAGGACGCGCGCCTCACTAGCCTCGTGCCTTTCCATCGCCCGTTCCACTTCTTGCGAGCACTCAGGTGAACTTATAAAAGAATCACTGATCAGCAACAGGATAACGTGGGCCCTGGCCAGATGAGCGTTGATTTCAGATTGGGTGTCTCCCCCTGGCAGCACCTTGTCGGGATACCAGATAGTGATGCCCTGGCGCACTAACGGCGCCAGTTGCTTCTCAAGCCTCTCCCGCATCTTTTTGTCTTCCTTGTCCTCATTGGCATACAAGAAGTAGATCTCTGTGTAGGCTCCCATCTTGTTTCTTTCCCCTATTCACAGATACACGGACGCAGTTACATTAGCAGCATACTAATAAACAGTGGATTCTCTGAACTAGAGATTATTATAGCATAAAGGTGGCACATTGTAACGGCAGCAGAGTATAATTAAGACCATACTTAAGGAAGTTTATCAGATCCCAATGGATTTGCTGTTACCGATCGGTTTTCCCAGAATATCTATCAATTCGATGTTGAAGTCTGGGAAAAGGAATGACGAAAGAGAGATGCGCATGGCAGAGGAAACCACCTTTGTTGTATCGAATACCAAATTGGTTAAGGCGGCTCTTACTGATACCACAACCATTTATGTTCAGGCACAAGCAGTCCGCGGCGAGGAAGATATTGCCTCTATTACTGCCTCTTTTCAAAAGGTTACGCAGGCGATTGAAGATATTGCACAGTCACTCACAGCGGCATGGGAAAAAGCGAAACCGAGCCGGGCGGTTGCTGAGTTTGGCGTCGATTTTGCCTATGATACCGGTGAAGTGATGGCGATGTTCGTCAATGGCTCTGCAAAGGCGAGCATAAAGATCACCCTGGAATGGGGCGAACCTCGCAAGGATTCTTAAACGGGAGAAAACAATGGACAGTATGGATTCTACGGAGGAACGATTACTGGAGCTGCTACGCCGGTGCACAATGAAAATAGTGGTCCCAAATGGGCATGGCACAGGCTTTTTTATTGCTCCTGGCACAATACTCACGTGTGCCCATGTAGTTGATGGTGCTCAAAAGGCCGGTAAAGCTGTGACGGCATTTTGGGATAATCACTCTTATGCTGTCAACATCCAGAATCTCTTATCAGAACTGCATCCTGTCTTACAATTGCAGTATCCCGATCTGGCGTTATTAACGTCTGATGAACTGGCTACTACTGGTCATCCCTGTGTTTACTTCCATACAGAAGTTCACCTGGACGATAAAATGTACTGTTATGGGTATACCGATGAGTATGCTAGCGGCGATCCATCCACATATATCAACGAAGGATGGACCAACGAACAACATTTACTACTCAAGCTCAAAGAGGGGCAAGCACGATCTGGACTGAGTGGCGCTCCCGCCCTTAATCGGCGTTCAGGGGGAGTGTGCGGGATTATTAAGCGCAGCCGTGGTACTGAAACTGATCTGGGCGGGCGAGCTGTTCCTACACAAATAATTTTCCAGGCGCTATTAGGAAACCAAGCAAACCAGGCAAAACAAGTGGACCTGCCCGCCCTCCAACAAAAGTTTCATAAACAAGATCCGCGCTGGTATGCCTGTCTTACGCAAGAGCAGCGTGAGATACTTGGTTTGTTGCCTCCTTCAGAAGGCATTGAAGTCTTCTTTCTGTATGCAGATGTTGATGAAGATAAAGAATTAGCGAACAAACTCGAAAGGCATCTAGCTGGTATGCAGAAGCAGCGTCTCATCACGACGTGGAACAAAGGAAAGATGCTGCCTGGTAGCGACGAGAAAGCCGCAATGAGCGCATTTATGAATAGGGCAAAGATCATATTGCTCATGGTGAGCGATGACTTCATGACCCAGTATTATCTTGACGATACCGCAGTAGAACGGACGATGGAAAAGCAGAAAACCGGAACTATTGTGATACCTATTCTCTCTCGGCCTACCGATTATAAAGGCACTCCGTTCGAGAAGCTCACGCCGCTACCCACCAACCGAACGCCAGTGACCGAGTGGGCAAATATGGACTCGGCGCTATTAGATGTGGCGAGAGGCATTCGCAGAGTAGTTGAAGGATTGAAGCAGTCAACCCCTTAATAGGCTTTGTTTGGGGAAGCGGCAAGGATCATCCAGGCACTGGCGCAAGGCATCAAGGACGTACACTGCGTCAGCGCTTTAAGGCGAATCCTTAGAGCCTCAGACCTGGCTCCTCTGCTTCGATGTCAGTTCTGCACCAACCTGCGCCAGTGCATCCGGCGTGACGATCCCTCCATTGAAGAGCATGCCACCGGCTTGCCGCACCGCTTCCGACAGGTCCAGCGCCCAGGTATGCTCCAGGAGCACGACTACCGCCGAGGTGCCCATGGGAATCGCCTGCGCCAGCTTTTCCGCGTCCTCTATCGTAGACAAACCCTTCAGATTCTCCAACATGCCCTTATAGGGTTGTCGCTCCTCTTCATTGAACTCGCTTACTCCCCACACAGCCGTTGTTCCTAGAAGGTCCTTGTCGACAAACATCAGATCTACTACACGAACAGCACCGCTTGCCTGGATCGCTTTCAACTTCGGCAGAATCTCACGCGTAAAGTGACTATCCTCAACGTCGATGACAATATATTCAAGTGAGCCTATCTCCATCGGTATTCTCCTCTCTTCATGCGACGACTTCTACAGCCGCCCCACGGTATGCACATTTTCATCTATTATGATACTCTTCTCCCATCACACATGCCTCTCCTGAGATCAGATCCCACTCACAAAACACTCACACCCCCCCATGACCCGAACAGGCTAACAGGCTACAGACACTTGCAATAGGTAGAAGAGTATGCTACGATGAAAACGGAGAGACAGACGCTTCTTCAAGAAATGACGTTCGTAGCGGGCACGACGGAACACAGAGCCCACGGAGAAGAGGATGGACGCGAGAGGTGGGAGACCCGTGAGGGATTTTCCAGAGCGTTGAGCGTTGAAAAGGGGCGTGAATTGGTTGAGGCAGGGATGCCAACGATGTGTGCCTGCCCGGAAAGGCAGTTCCTGAGATGCAAGAGCACAGCAACTACTTCGTTGATGCCGAGAAGGCTATGGAAACCGTGCGTCTGATTGATCAGGCGGAGATGACCTCGCGTGCCACCTGCAGGCAACCATTCCCTGCAAGCGTCAAGCCGGACACGTTGCGGACCGTTCTCGATCTTGCCTGCGGTCCTGGTGACTGGCCGATGGATGTCGTCTTCTCCCATCCTGATATCGAAGTGGTGGGCGTTGATATCAGCCAGACGATGGTGAACTACGCGCAAGCCCGAGCGAAATCACGCGGGCTCTACAACGTCATTTTTGAGGTGGGGGATATCACCAAACCGCTCGAGTATCTCGACGCCTCGTTCGATTACGTGAACGCTCGTTATCTGGGGGGATATCTGCGGCCTGCCGAGTGGGCTGCCCTCCTGGCGGAATGCAGGCGCATCTTGAAACCCAATGGCTACATCTGTCTGAACGAAGGGGAGTGGCCTCTCAGCACCAGCCCGGCGTACCAGAGGTATGCGCGCTCTATTTCGCACGCGCTCAAGCTGGCAGGTCAGAGCTTTTCGGCAGATGGGTATGACCTGGCGCTTACCCCCATGTTGGGCAAGCTGCTGCGCGATGCCGGTTTCTCTCTCCTTGAACGAACGGTGCATTGGCAAGACCTCTCTTATGGAACCGATGAGTACATGAACTGGTTGGCGATTTGTCGTTCGCTTTTTGCTCAGACGCAACCGTTTCTCATCAAACACCTCCCTGTGACCCAGGAAGAGTTAGAAAGCCTGTACCAGCAGGCCCTGATCGAGATGCAGCAACCAGACTTCTGCGCGGCTGGCTTTAGCCTGTCAGTGTTAGCCTCTCAAGCAGCAGAGACAGGGGCGCAGCCATGAGCGGAATACTCGCAACTCTCTTTTTAGCTACTACCCTTTGTCGCACCTCGCTCATCTCCATTGGAAGCCTGTGGGCGGGCATATCTATAGCGAGCTAAGGTCTGTGCGCCCCAGAAGAACGTGACGATCACGGCAATCACCGCAGTGATCGGAAAGGCAATGGCCGGGTCGTAATGGGAACCATTATTGGGAAAGAGTACATAGCCGATATTGTACATGTCATGAAAGAGGATGATCGCAAAGACGCTTTTTCCGGTGTTGTTATAAAGCCACACACTAAGAATCCGCCACGCCACGTCAAACAACCCTTGCCATGCGATATATGTCAGCGTCTGGTGGGCTTGAAGACCCGGGATGACATGCCAGATCGCCGTCACCGCCCCCAACATCAGGCCGGCTTTGAGTGCGCCCCATTGCTCTTGCAGGGGATCGGTGACATATCCCGTCCAGCCCACCTCTTCCCCGACAGCCTCGATAAAGAAGTACACAAAAAAGATCGGGATTGTCAACCAGGGAATGTGCGGTTCGGGGAGTGGTCGCCCCAGGAGAAGCATGACCCAGTACGACAACACATAGATCAGAGGGTTCAAGAAAATGATGGGCACATACCAGATCTTGTGCCTGATTCTCTTTAGATCGAAAACGCGCTTCAGGAGCCTGCTGATGCCACCAGGTTGCCCTTCTCTGGAAACAAGGATGCAAGCCGCTATGAGCGGCATGTATCCCCCCACAAGCGGACTCACCGGATTAAAGCCTGACGGAATTGCTATCGGAAGTCTCATAGAGAAGTGTTCAGTTAGAGGGCCAGACAGCCCAACCAGCAGCCAAAAGAGCAGAGAAAGAGCGAACACCAGGACAAAGAATGTGAGCGGTGACCTTTTCAATGACGTGCTGGTATTCATAACTTCTCGTCTCCTAATAGTATATTGGGTCCGCGCAAGGCGCAATCCATCTCACTTCATGAGTACTGGGGCAGGCGAGAGGACAAGCGCAAGGCCCCCTCCCAAGCCCCCATCCGCCCCTTGTCCCTCCTGCCGACATCGTTACGTGAAATGTATTGCGCGCAAGGCGGGCGCCCTACTTCAGGCCGGACATGATGAAATCGAGCACGGAGTCCATGACGCTATCGGGCAGGGGCGGCATATCGTCCGGCCTAGTGTCATCCTGTTGCGACCAGACGAGCCAGCGCAGCGCAACAAAATGACCAATCCCCATCAGCGCATAGGCGATGGCCTCCGCATCCACCGACCTGATCGTACCAGCGTCCATCGCCTCGTTCAACCTGTGCGTGTAGCCGCGCGCGAGACCATCGTAATAGGCGTGCGCGGCCTCCGGCGCGACCCGTTCCGCCTCCTGCAAAACACTGTAGATGCGGCGGTGCGTGGCAACAAACTCGAAAAATGTCTTGAAGCCGTAGCGCTCAACCTCCGTCCGATCGGCGATGCTCCGTGTAGCACTGCGCATGGAGGCGCGCAGACGTTTGCCGATATCCTCCACCAGTTCCGCGAAGATCTCGCGTTTCGTGCGAAAGTAAATATAGAACGTGCCCTGCGCGACCCCTGCGCGCCGCGTAATCTCCGAGATGCTTGCTTCATAGTAGCCGTACTCGCCAAACACCTCCTCGGCGGCATCCAATATGCGTCGCCGCGTAGCCTCACCCCTGGCGGTTATAGGCGAACCGCTCCCCTGCTTGCCTGACTTGTGAGTCTCATCCCCGATTTTCGACGGCGAATGATCTTGTGTGGGCATACCTTACAGCCTTTCTGCAACCCTGCCGTGGACGCTCAACAGGCGAACATGCCGCCTGAGACCTCTCTTCACGGCACTCTAATAGAACCTGTCGTAGGTGTCTATTATACCATTGATTTTTCTGATCACAGGCAGAAAGGTTGCCCTTC
>DAOTTD010000234.1:0-11253 GCA_034438015.1 Ktedonobacteraceae bacterium
TTGTGTGGAAGAAGACAAAAGACTTTGCCTATCCCATCACCGAAGAAGTCTTTCGCAAGATCGAGGAGAACCCCTATAACATCGCCACCTGGATGAAAGACGAGGTTAGACGCTTGAGCGAGCAGTATCAGTTCGTTCACTGGCACCTGGCCTTCCCCGACGTGTTCCGCGTCCCGACGAAGGGCGAGGCGGCAGAGAACGAGCTGGCTGGCTGGTCCGGCGGCTTTGACGTAGTGTTGGGCAATCCGCCGTGGGAGCGCATCAAGATACAGGAAAAGGAATGGTTCGCCTCGCGTCGTCCAGAGGTTGCCAATGCCGCCAACGCCGCGCAACGTCGCAGGATGATCGCCGCCCTGGCTTATGATGATCCTGAGCTGTATGCGGCTTTTATGGATGATCAGCGCGAGGCGACGGGTGAGAGTCACCTGGTGCGCGATAGTGGGCGCTATCCTTTGTGTGGTCGTGGTGATGTGAATACGTATGCGATCTTTGCGGAGAATATGCGCGTTGTGATCAGTCCTATCGGGCGTTTAGGGTGTATTGTGCCATCGGGTATTGCGACGGATGATACGACGAAGTTCTTTTTCAAAAATCTCATAGAAACTCATACTTTGATTAGTCTTTTCGCATTTCAAAATGAAGCTCTGCTTTTTGCCGAAGTGCTTCATAGCGTCAAATTCGCACTACTTACGATTACAGGGTTTTTAAATCAAGCTGATCGGGCTGATTTCGCATTTGGACTTTATCGGGTGGATGAACTCAAGCAAGAGGAGCGCCATTTCTCGTTATCGGCTGAAGATATCGCATTACTTAATCCTAATACTTATACATGTCCTATTTTTCGCTTTAAACGAGATGTTGAGATATCAAAGGGTATCTACAAGAATTTGCCTATTCTAATAATAGAGGGATTGCACGAAATTAACCCTTGGAATATATCCTTCAACAGCATGTTTCATATGACGAATGACTCTCATTTATTTAGAACAAATGAACAACTAATATCTGATGGATATCGTCTTAAAAACAATATTTTTCACAAAGGAGAGGATACATATTTGCCTCTTTATGAAGGGAAAATGGTTTCTCATTATGACCATCGTTTTGGTACCTATGAAGGACAAACACAAGCACAGAAAAACCTCGGGAAACTCCCAGAATTTAGCGAGGAACAGCATGGGGATCCTTTCTCTATACCTCTACCCCAATATTGGATTCACAAGTCGTACTTGCCTGATTACACACAGAGTGGGAAGAAAGCATTTCTCGTTTTTCGAGATATTGCTCGCGCCACCGATATTCGAACTGCGATATTTTCTATTTTGCCTGTTGTAGCTTGTGGGAATAATCTTCCCATTGCTTTATGCGGTTTAGAATATAAACATGGAATGATATTGCTTGCCGCATCTTGCTCTTCATTTGTATTTGATTATGTTGCAAGGCAAAAACTTGGTGGCACCCACATGAATTTATTTATTTTCAAGCAACTTCCTGTAGTTCCACCGGATCAATATAGTTTAATGTGTAAGTGGGATCTTCAAAAGTCCATCGGAGATTGGACCTTCCCCCGCGCCCTCGAACTCACCTACACCGCGTGGGATCTCGAAGCGTTCGCCAGGGATTGCGGCTATGACGGGCCGCCCTATCGTTGGGACGAAGAGCGGCGTTTCCTCTTGCGCTGCGAGTTGGACGCCGCCTACTTCCACCTCTATGGGATTGAGCGCAACGACGTAGATTACATTATGGAAACATTCCCCATTGTAAAGCGCAAAGAAGAGAAGCAACTGGGCGAGTTCCGCACCAAACGCGTCATTCTAGAGATCTACGACGAGATGCAGCGAGCGATAGAGACGGGCGAGCCATATCAGACGCGACTGGACCCGCCGCCTGCCGATCCGGCGGTCGCGCACGAGCCACGGGCGGGGGTTGAGGTGTAGGGGTATGTAAAGGGTGTCACAAGTGTCACATTGGCTGTGAGGCGGCCTGGGGAGCGGACTCACAATGTGACACCCCCGAAAATGAGGGTGTCACCATCGTCACATTGCCCCCTTGCTGTCACTTACAATTAAGGGAACTGAATAAGCCCGATGATGTTACTGTCTGCATCTTTCACAAAGGAATGTGACCGATGGACGAACACGAATGGCTGGCTGCGCAATTCGAGGCCGAGCGTCCCCACCTGCGGGCGGTGGCCTACCGGATGCTCGGCTCCCTCTCCGAGGCGGACGACCACATGTCGTCTTCGGCTTCACGATCACGCGCGGCAAGATCGTCGCCATCGACCTACTTGCCGACCCCGAGCGCCTCCGCCAGCTCGACCTGGTAGTCCTGGATGACTGACGAGCCAACCCGAAGCTCGCGGCTCCGGTCAGGGGGCGGCCCTGCGGGGGGTATATAAAAATTGAGGGAATACAATAGATTTCCCCATATATATACTATATAGGTGGAACATGCAATGTCAAGCATTGCTGTATTGATGTGGGGCGGCTCACCATCCTGACATCAGTGGGTTTGATGGGCAATGTGACGATGGTGACACCCCCATTTTCGCAGGTGTCACATTGTCCAGCCGCTCCCCAGGCCGCTTCATGGGCAATGTGACACTTGTGACACCCTTTACACGGGGGATCAAGTTTCGTCCGCGAGCGGCTTGCTCCTTTCTTTTCCTCTTCCGTCTGCTGGAAGGTCGCGCCAGGTTGTGTCAGAAGACGTTGTGTCTGCTGCCAGCGCTTTTCCGCACGTTCTGCCAGACGCGCGGTGCGAGCTTCGCATTCTTGTTGCTGGTGTCGAGCGTTTGCCAGGCGGCTCTGTGCCTTCTGTTGCCGCTTTCTTTTCTTCATCGCCCTCACTGCTCTCCTGTTCTCGTCGCTTCCCCCAATAACGAGAGAGACACCATTCACCACTCACAATCCGGCGTTCGTCAGTTCTTCTTTCAATGCACGCAGGTTACGGTTCTGCTCACGCAACGTCGCCATGTAGCTCATCCATCCCTCATGCTCACCGAGCTTCTCGTAGAGCGCACGCATGTTTGCGAGGTACTTACAAGCCTGTTGGTAGTTTTGACGGCCCCGCATGGCAATCAGTCGTTCGGCAAATAGCCGATAGATTTCGATCGCTTCACGAGGTCGCGTCTCTTCAGCGGCCCTGGCAACCTCAAGGGCGAGAGAGCCAGGTCCATAATATCCGTAGCCATCCGCGTAGATGTAGCCATAGCTGTCTTTCTTGACGATTCCTTTCAGCCGATGCACGGCCTCGTCGATATCGCCTTCATCCAGTGCGATCTGAATAAGGAGTCTCGCATTGCTGCCTTGCTCCAGGAACGCCATCACCTCTGGTCGAAGCGTTTCCCAACGATGTAGTTGCCGCGCCAGATTGCGGAGTTGCTGGTAGCGTCCGAGATAGAGTTGTCTGCGGAATAACAGCTCAACGATCTCCAATTCGGTGGTGTGGTTGCCTCTGGTCTGGTAATATTTCTGGAGCCATTCCAGGAGACGTACGTCTGGCTGCTCTTTGAGGCGTGCCCTCGCCAGGCGCTCAGCCACGGCATCCTGTCCATGCGCAACGAAGAGATCGGCCAGGCGAGGAAAGGAAGAGTCATCAACACGCTCTGTTTCTCTGGCGGCTTCGTCTATGCGTCCCAATGTCAAAAGGCGATCGATCAGGTCCGAGGTGCGCCCTGTCTCACGGCAGATACGCAGGTAGGTTTCATCGTCGAGGGTGTCTTGCTCCAGATCCAACAAGAATCTGCCATATGCCTGACGTGGGGAACCTGCAATTCTTTCCTCTTTGTTGGTCAACACATCATGAATCCGCGTTGCCAGCATCTGTCGCTCCAATGGCTGAGTGTATCGCACTAACTGATCCGATGCGCTGCCGTAAAAGCTGTGGCTCTCATCAGCGTGCAAATCGCGTTGGTAGATGGCAAACAACACCTCGATGATCTTTGCACGCGCCACGCGATCAGTGTGTGGATCAGCCAGGCAGCTCCCTAACGCTTCAATACACGCCTCGACCAGTTCCTCTAACCCCTCCTCCTCTGGATAGTAGCCCTCTTCTTCATAGTAGTCATCACTGTCGGCCTCTTCTTCATAATAGAGGTGGGACTCTTCGAAGATCTCGTTCACCAGGGTTTCGTAGATGGTTGCCGCGCCCAAAAAGTCTTGCTGCCGTACCAGTTGATCTGCCGTGTCTTTGACGGGCAGCAGGTGCTGGCTGATGCGTGACGTGTCGTGTTGAAACGCATCGGCAACCTGGCGGCGATAGGTGTCCGGGTTCACCGAGAGCAGCCTCTGAGCAGGGCGAATGAGATATCCATCGGGATGGCGCACCCAGAATTGCCGCATGTGCCAGGGATAGTCCGCCAATGGGCGTACGATGTCGGCCTGGGCCTGCTGAGCTTGACGGTACACCTCATCAGCACTCTCGACGAGAAGGACGATCTCCACGCCGCTGCCACGCTGCCCCGGCGCAAGCAGGCGGGCGCGTTCGGGTTCCCAATAGGGCGCGTGGTCGGTCGCCAGTTGAATGAAGGTTTCTCCCCGAGAGAGCTCTGCGTAATCGTTTGCCTCGCGAGCCACGACACGAAAGCCCAGAGTGTTCTCAAACCAGGCGATCGATTGCTCGAAGTCGCTGACGCATATTTCAACCCAACTGGTTCTGGTCATGTCTACGTTCCTTTCCAGACAAGATGCGACGAACACCCTCCAGGTCATGAGCAACGAATGCTCCACAATGACAACCGAGAGACGTGTCCAGGAGCGTTTCGCTTTCCGGCGAGCGATGTGCTTTCCTTTGGTCATGGCCCTATTCTAGCAGATCGAACAAGCCCAACGCGACGGGCACCTGAAACGCTCGTGCATGAGGCGGCGATACGATGACGCGGGCATTGATAGAGCGTGATCTTATCTTATATCTGCTGGAAGAACCGCCAACCCCGCCTCCGTCATCTTCCCCTCGCGTAGCAATCGAGCAGCACGAGCACGATTGCCAGCCGTCCACTGACTCTTTGGGCGACGAGGGGTGAAGCGGATCGCATAGGTTTGCTCGTTCATCCCCCTTGACTGGCTATCGATCCAGCCGAAGCAGAGGGCTTCTTCGACCGCGTCCTCGTAGGAGATTCCAGTGTGATGAGCGCTCTTTTTGTAGAAGACGAGCCAGATCTCTTTGTATGTGTGGATATGCGCCGCAAGCCAGGCGCGCCATTCTTGACGGGAATGAACCAGCAGCGTTTCTCCTATCTCCATGTCTTTCTCCTCAACATGTTCTCATCGTTGAGTCTATCACGTTCCCGATCAACGAGGCCACATACCATCGCCTCTTTCGCTGACAGCATGAGCGTGTGATATGCTATCAGTGTGCAACGAAGGGAGACGTACGATGGATCAGCAAGCCCATGCGTTTCTCGGGGAGGATGTTGTGCTTTGTCCGCTGCTTTTCGCCATGGCAAAGCGGAGGCAGAGCATGCCTCACAATGGGCATGCCACAGCAAGAAGAGCATGCCCGACACAAACCAAAGGAGGTTTCCCATGCGTTTTGACAAACAGGTAGCACTCGTCACCGGAGCCGGTTCCGGGATTGGACGCGCGCTGGTGCAGCGTTTTGTGGCTGAAGGGGCTTCCGTGGTGGCCGTAGATATTGTCGAGGCTCCACTGCACGTGCTGGTGAAGGAACTGCAAGAGCAGGGAGGCAAGGCGGTTGGCTGCGTTGCCAACGTGGCCAGCGAGACGGATACCCAGAGGATGCTTGACACCGCCGTCTCCACCTACGGGCGTCTGGATATTCTCTGCAACAACGCCGGGATTATGGACTCCATGACACCGGCAGCGGATGTTTCACTGGAATTATGGAACCGCGTTTTGGCAATCAATCTGACCGGTCCCTTTCTGGCCTGCCGCCTTGCTCTTCCAATCATGCTCCAACAGGGTGGGGGCCGTATCGTCAACACCGCCTCCGAGGCTGGTCTGCGTGGTGGGACTGCCGGAACCCCCTACACGGTTTCCAAACATGGGGTCGTTGGTTTGACCAGGAGTATCGCCTTCTTCTACGGCGACCGTGGCATCCGTTGCAATGCGGTCTGCCCCGGGCCAGTCGAAACCAACATTGGGTTTGGAGGCGGAACGCCTCATGAAGCTGGTATGGCGCACGTATGGAAGCTCATTGAGGCCACTACGGTAGGACAGCCAGCCAAACCAGAACAACTCGCCGCTGCCATGGCCTTTCTGGCTTCCGACGAGGCCAGTTTCCTCAATGGAGCCATCGTGCCAGTTGACAATGGCTGGTTGGCAGGATAAACGAGCTAAAATAAAATGAATATTCTGGTCTATGGAGCAGGAGTCATTGGCAAAGAACATGAGTGAGACCATGATACAGAAGCCGATGTGGCTGGGCCTTAGCCAGTCAACAATACACTGATTACCATGATCACGAAGGGGGGGTACCAGTCCACGATGACCGCAAGCTCTTTGAGATGCTGATCCTTGAGGGGATGCAGGCAGGCTTGAGCTGGTCCCTGATCCTCAAAAAGCGAGCGGGATACCTCCAGGCGTTTGATGGCTTTGATGCGAGGAAGATTGCGCGCTATGATACCCGCCACGTCCAGGAGCTCCTTGCTAACCCTGAGATTGTGAGAAACAGGCTGAAAATCCAGGCCACGCTTCAGAACGCGCGCGCCTTTCTTCAGCTCCAGTCCGATGCAGGAAGGTTCGATGCCTTTCTCTGGCAATTTGTGGATGGACAATCGAGACAGAATGCCTGGAAATCCTTGCAGGAAGTTCCTGCCAGGACGAAGGAATCCGATGCTATGAGCAAGGAGTTGAAGCGACGTGGTTTTACCTTTGTTGGTTCTACCATTTGCTATGCGTTCATGCCAGCCGTTGGAATGGTCAACGATCACGTCATCGAGTGTTTCCGCTGGCAAGAAGTGCAAGCCCTTGCTCGATAGTTCTCTCTAGTGTCAATCGGGACATACCATCGAGAGGAGAAGATATGCCTGAGAAGAGCTTCGATGTGCAAGCACGCTTCGACGTACAAGGCCGTACCGCCGTCATCACGGGCGGCAGCGGCTACTTTGGACGCGCCATGGCTTCTGCCCTGGCCCAGGCAGGCGCACAGGTCGCTATCCTGGGTCGTCATGGCGAGACCACGCAAACGGTGGCCCAGACCATCCAGGCTGAAGGCGGCTCGGCTCTGGGTATCGCGTGCGATGTGCTGAGTCGCGCCTCACTTGAGCAAAGCCAGGAGCAGATCGCGAACGCCTTCGGCCCGGTAGATATTCTGATCAATGCCGCAGGAGGCAACTCCCCCTCGGCTACCACTTCAGCCGAACAGAGTTTCTTTGACCTGGACGCGCAGGCCGCTACTCATGTCTTCGGGCTCAATTTTACCGGAACCTTCCAGAGTTGCCAGGTCTTTGGACGCGGCATGGCCCAGCGTGGCGAGGGCTGCATCCTCAACGTCACCTCCATGAGTGGTCTGCGACCCCTGACCCGCGTACCAGCTTACAGTGCCGCCAAGGCTGCCATCGTCAACTTCACCCAATGGTTAGCCGTGCATATGGCTCAGGAGTACAGTCCACGCATCCGGGTCAATGCCCTGGCCCCTGGCTTCTTCTTGACGGAACAAAATCGCTACTTGATGATCGATACACACAGCGGGTCCCTCACGACACGTGGGCAGACCATTGTCGATCATACTCCGATGGGTCGCTTAGGCACACCAGAGGATCTGCTTGGCACCCTGTTCTGGCTGGTAAGTCCTGCGTCGGCCTTTGTCACCGGTGTGGTGATCCCGGTCGATGGCGGCTTTTCATCCTTCAGCGGCGTTTAGAAAAGGAGGGCATTCATTTGGATCTGTTCCTTCCTACTCCCCGTATTTTCGCACGCCCTCATCCAGGCGCTTGTGTTGATATTCCAACTCCGCGCCCAGCTCGTCAACGGTCGTTTCTAACTGACCATAGGCGGCATAGGCATCTTCCAGCGTTTCACCCTTCATATCTTTGCGAGTGACGGTCAAATAGCCGACAAAGCCGATGATCAAGATCGTCAAGACCAGGGCGACCTTTGTATCACCCAGCCCAAGACCACCCAGAGACGGCTTCCCAAACCAGTCGGCAAACGAAGCGCCCAGTGGCCGAGTCATGATGTAGGCAAACCAGAAGGCCACAATCTCGTTCAGACCAAATAATCGGTAAGCCAGAGCTGGGACAGCAAACAAGACGGCAAACAGCACCCCTGAGGAGAAGTACCCCAAACCCAGGGTTGCCGCTGTCAGGTCACCTGCGGCGGTGCCGAGCGCGAACGTCGCTATGACCGTGGCCCAGTAAAACAGCTCGCGACGAGGGGTGTTGATACTATGGATAGACAGCGTTTTCTCGCTTCCATACCAGACCACGAAGATCACGGCAAGCGCGACCGCAAAGAACACGGTTGAGACAAGATACGGGATACCCAAGACAACGTGTGTTATATCAGCAGCCATCGTTCCAAATACAGCGACCATGACGACGGCTAACCAGTAGATCCAGGCCACATATCGACGGACCAAAACTGGAGGACCAGCGAGGCAATCAGGCCAATGCTTCCAAGAGCTACCGCGATATAGGGATTGATGTGATACACCAGATAGTCAGAGGTTGACTCGCCCATCGCTGTCGTCAACAATTTAATGATCCAGAAGTAGATGGTGACTTCCGGAACCTTTCTCAAGGTTCGCATTGCCAGATGCATCCGTTGGGGGGGTAGTAAGGTTTTACTCATGTGTGGATTCTCCTCTTATCGACGTTTAGCGTCGCTATGACGTCAGATGATTATACACATTCGCCGCCACTGAATCAAACGATTTCCATCTGACGCACAGTGACTTTTCCAGGGTATCCTACTATACTCTTCATATGAGGGAGTGGATAGTCCATGAAGAGAACAGATTAAGCAAACGAGGGACGAACACCATGTCAGATACGGAACGAAATCGGCTGCAAGAAACGCATGAGAACAGGCGACCGTGGTACCGTTGGGGACCCTATCTCAGCGAACGTCAATGGGGAACCGTCCGGGAAGATTATTCTCCCAACGGCACAGCGTGGGATTTCCTCCCACATGATCTCGCCCGCTCACATACCTATCGTTGGGGTGAAGACGGATTATTAGGGATCAGCGACGATCAAGGTCTGCTCTGTTTTGCCCTGGCCCTGTGGAACAAGACCGACCCCATTCTAAAGGAACGGCTCTTCGGGCTGACGAACTCAGAGGGCAACCACGGCGAGGATGTGAAAGAATACTACTTCTTTCTGGATAACATCCCAACCCATTCCTACATGAAGGCGCTCTACAAATACCCACAACGCGCTTTCCCCTATACGGATCTTGCCGCCACCAATCGCAATCGCAGTCGTCAGGAAGCGGAATACGAACTGATCGATACGGGCGTCTTTGCGGAAGACCGCTACTTCGATATCACCGTGGAATACGCCAAAGTTGACCCGCTCGACATGCTGATCCGCGTGAACGCAACCAATCGCGGACCGGAGGCGGCGCCGCTGCACCTGCTCCCTACGCTCTGGTTCCGCAATACCTGGGCATGGGGCTATGATGACCGTCGGCCCGTGCTGACGGCAGTCGAGGCTGAAGCACCAGATGTTCGTCTCGTGCATGCACAGCATTACGCACTGGGTGACTACTGGCTGGCCTGTGAAGGAGCACCTGAACTGCTCTTTACGGAGAACGAATCCAACGCCCAGCGACTGTGGGGTATCCCAGGCCCAACGCCGTTCGTCAAAGACGGCATTCATGAGACGGTGGTCAACGGAGCTGAAGGAAAAGTCAATCCGCGGGGCGTCGGCACCAAAGTATCAGCCCACTATAGCATAGTCATTGCGCCAGGCGCCACGCAGACCATCCTCTTGCGCCTATCCGCCAATCGACCAGGCCTACCTTTTGACAATGCTGCGGAGCTTTTCGCTACTCGTATTGGAGAAGCCGACGAGTTTTACCGGGCGGTGAGTACGGCCCAGGCAGAGGATGCGCGGGCAGTGCAGCGACAGGCGCTGGCCGGCCTGCTCTGGAGCAAGCAGTTCTACTGCTACGACGTGGATAAATGGCTGCGAGGTGACCCTGCGGGCCCCACACCACCGCCCCAGCGCAGCCGTAATAAAGGGTGGCGGCATCTGAGCAATAACGACATTATCATCATGCCCGACACCTGGGAGTACCCCTGGTACGCGGCGTGGGACCTGGCCTTCCACTGCGTAGCAATGGCCCTGGTCGATAGCGCCTTCGCCAAGGACCAGCTGCTCCTGCTGCTCCACGAGTGGTACATGCATCCCAACGGTCAGCTGCCCGCCTACGAATGGGCTTTCAGCGATGCCAATCCGCCTGTGCATGCCTGGGCTGCCTGGCATATCTACAGGCAGGAGAAGGAGCGCACCGGGAAAGGTGATACCTTCTTCCTGGAGCGTGTCTTCCAGAAATTGCTGCTCACCTTCACCTGGTGGGTCAATCGCAAAGACCAGGAGGAGAATAATATCTTTGAAGGCGGATTCCTGGGGTTGGACAACATCGGCGTCTTCGATCGCAACACGACCCTACCGGATGGCATGGTGCTCGAGCAGTCCGACGGTTCAGCCTGGATGGGGATGTTTGGGTTGAACATGCTGGCGATGGCTCTGGAACTGGCACGCACGGACCCGGTCTACGAAGACATGGCAACCAAGCTGTTTGATCACTTCATGTACATCACCGATGCTATCTACGGTGGGGGACAGACCGGTATGGGACTCTGGAACGACGAGGACAGCTTTTTCTACGACAAGCTGAGTTTACCCGATGGCCAGCAGTTTCCACTGAAAGTGCGCTCCCTGGTCGGGCTCATTCCACTGCTGGCAATAGAGACGTTTGAAACGGACCTGGTCGAGAACTTTCTCGATGAGCGCATGCGTTGGTTTGCGGAAAACCGCCCCTATATCCCACACCTGCTCGCGCGCTGGCAGGATCTACGAAAGATCGGCCTGAGCAAAAACTACTCTCTGTTGTCAATCGTGCGTGGTGCTGATCTAGAGAATATTCTCAAACGCATGCTGGACCCCCAGGAATTCCTGAGCGACTACGGGATTCGCTCGATCAGCAAGTATCACGAGGCGCACCCCTACGTGCTCAATACAAAATATGGGAACTATTCCGTGAATTACGAGCCGGGCGAATCAACCACCGGAGCCTTTGGGGGGAATTCCAACTGGCGCGGGCCGATCTGGTTCCCCATCAA
>DAOTTD010000235.1:0-24393 GCA_034438015.1 Ktedonobacteraceae bacterium
TTCAAGAGTTTTGAATACAGAGATTGAAGCATATCGCCAGTCAGTTTTTGTAATTTGGTTCTCCCAATATATGGGAGAACATGCTTCCGTATTTTTGTCCTGTAATTCACAATGGTTGAGCGACGGATAGTAGGACTGCGAATTTCCAGCCAGTAGTTCAAGAACGCTTCGACTGTCTGGTCTCTGACAGTCACCAGCATTCCATGCTCCAACTCTTTTTGTGCATCCTTCAGGTTTCTCTTTGCCTCTTGTTTGGTCTCTCCATATCGTGAGAGACGTTGCCCGTTCGGGAGGCGAATACTTGCTACCCAACGGTTATCACTTTTTCGCCGATATACAGAACCGGAGCCATATTCCCGCCGTGATTTCTTCGGTTTCTGCTCTTTCTCTTCACTCATCATAAAACCTCTCTATAAAAAAATGGCCCGGCGGCACTGTCGGGCCGATTGAGAACACTATGCGAATTCGCGTCGGTTTTGCATCCACTGTCGTACTTCGCCCTGATCAAAGCGGTAGGCCCGCCGTCCAAAGGAATGATAGGGAAGCCCTTCTTTGTGGATCAACTCTGATACCTTCGTCTTGCCCAACTGCAAGAACTGACACAACCCATCCATATCCAGCAGCGGCTCTGTCGAAAGAGGTGAAGATGCTGGCCTGGGAAGGTGCTGTTTCTGCTTTCGTTTCTGCGATGACTGCTTTCTGGTCATAGATCTACCTCCTCGCGCTGCTCTTGCACTTTTGCTAATGCATATTCAACCAATGTATAGCCCGCATCCTGTGCGAACGAGAGCCAGCTTTCACGTCCTTGTTTCACCTTAAACCCGTGCGCTGGAACATCAACCGATGGGTAGTTGTGCGCTTCTCCAAACGTCATCCAGGTACATTGCAATGCACATCGTTCACACCACCAACAGCCTGCGATAAACTGCATTGCAATGCCCTGGTGAGGCACTTTACGCCGTTTCTCATAGCGGGTGGTACAGGGATGTGTCTCCCAGCTCTCGATGTTCTCACCGGATTCCGACCGGGGATCGTCAGGGTCAGAGGGACGCAAGTGGCGCAAAATTTGCAGCGTCATCTTTTTTGGTATCTCCCCCATTGAATTAGAACCATGCGAATTTTGCGCCACTTGCGTCCCTGATGCGCTCGATTGGCCTGTAGTGCTGGTTTGTTCAGTGGCGCAAACACTATCGTTTGCGTCCCTGTTCTCAATTTTTGCGTCCCTGTCTACAAATTTTGCGCCACTGTTTGCGGATTTTGCGTCCCTTTCGTCCACATTTGCGACCCTGTTTTCCAATTTTGCGCCACTGCTTCCCGGTCGCGTGGTACTGATCATCAGTGAGCGTCGCCCGTTGCTCTTGCCCGTTTGCACAAACACGCCACGCGCACGTAAACTGGGAGCCAGTCGTTTGAGCATGCCAGAGAGAGCACGCCCATTGCCCGGCCAGATCTTCTGACGCGCAACCTCTTCCCCCACAATGGCCTCCAACTGTTTTTTGAGGTCGCCAGCAGTGCCCGTCCAGTCACCTTTTTGCTCGATGAGCGAGAGCAACGCCAGAGCCACCGGAGAATCTTCCAGTTCGGCCATCACCCCTTCATCGCGGTTGCGGGTATATGCCTGCAAGAACGCACCTGGAATCTCGGTCAGTGCAGGTTCCGCTGCCTGCACCCACAAAGCAAAATCCGCCATGCGGGGGAGCGCTACAAACCTGGTGTGTGGCAGGTTGCGTATCGCTACAGAGACTGCACCCAGCAATGCTCCCAACAGGCGGGGCCGCGCGGCCTCAAATGCCTGCCAGTACGACCGTTCGTCCCGACGCTGCTCTTGTGGGATCTCTGGCAACTTCAAGATCAGACAGCGATCAATGAGATCGCCTCTGGTCGCCAGCTCCTCGATGCCGTTGAACACCTGGGGACGGCACACATCGAACAAGGTTTCTTCATCATTGGCGTACAGGGTCCGGTAGGCATCCCCCGATCCGGTCGAGAGCGTACACATGGTATCGGAGAGTCGCGCGGAGAGATGTGACAGGTTATCCAGGGCCACCACGTAATTGTTGTAGGCCATGATCGCAAAGGTCTGGTCATCGCGTGGCTCCTTGCGCAGCGGTGCCTTCGCCGGATCGATGAGCGCACGCAGCACCCTGGTCATGGTGGATTTGGCCGCGCCACGTTCGCCGTGCAAAGCCAGGATCGCATAGGGTCCGGTCGGGTGAAACGTCCCGACTAACCAGGCCAGCAGTAAAATCCAGTCATCAGGCTCCACATTGATGAAGTGCTTCAGTTCGTCCAGAGAACCGCCCTGCACCGGGATGGGGAGCGGCAGCATGCCCTTAGGACGACGAAAGCAGACCGGAGGAACTGCCAGCACGCGCCAACCGTGTGCCGTGATCTCGACCGCTTGCCGCGCCTCATTGGCCAGATCCAGGTACAGCTTTCCGTGGTGTGCCGCCAGCCGGAGAAATACCTCCCGGGGTGGTGCTCCACCATGCTCAGCCTGACTTTCCAGGGCGCTGATCGCCGAGGTGAGGGCGGTGACCTGGGGGATACTCCTGAAGAGCGTGAGGCAACGATGAATGAGCCAGCGTTTGAACGAACTGCTAGTGATGGGCCAGACCTCGACATGGCCGTTGACCAGGACACGGGTGTAGAACTCCCCTTTGGGTGTGCTAAACAGTTCGCATTCCTCTCGCGCCAGGCTGACGAGCTTGAGGGCCTGTGAGGCTTCTTTGGCCTGTGGATCGGCCTCGGAACTCTCGGGTGTGCTGGCTTGTGCCCTGTGGGTGTAGGCAGCCGGCTCGTAGAGGACCCGCAGATCTTCCCACTTTTTGCCATGACAGCCATGATGACGACAACTGGCTGAAATGGCTCCACTTGCCAGCTGGATCAGGACCGCGCTCTTGTCGGTATGGGATGCGTCCCATGGACAGGCTTTGAGCACCCAGCGTGTGCCACCCTGGTAGGGTTCTGCCCCATAGGTCTCGATGCCATGCTCTACGATCCACGCAGCCAGGTCAAACTCGGGGATCGTGGTGCGCGCAGTCGGCTCGATCTTCCCTGTGGGAGCGGGACGTGGCGGCACCCCCTGAACCGGAACGGCCACGGCCACGAGCTGCTCACGCGAGACGATGCGAATCTCCTCCGGTACTTCGAGCAGACGAGAGAGCCGATGCGGACGCTTTAGCGTATTGTCGCCTTTGCAGACCAGCGTGCCATAGAGCTTACAGATCCGCGACGGATTGCACACGGTGGTATCCAGATGCAGACCAGGTGCCTCAAACCGCTCGGCGAGTCCTTCTAATGTACGCTTGACGAGATCTGCGTCTTCGACGGGCAGGTCGAGGCGATACAAGAGATGGGAGCCATTGCCACTATCGGCCAGGATGGGATCGGGCCACCCTCGCTGCTGCAATTCCTCTCGGATGGCCCGACTGTGAGCCAGGGCATGCGCGTGTTCCTCATCGGTCGAGGAGATGGATGACACCCGATCCGGGTCGCTATCCAGCAGTAACCAGCGGTAACCAGTGATGTATTTATCGGGTGTGC
Organism: Ktedonobacteraceae bacterium; assembly: GCA_034438015.1. GTDB lineage: Bacteria > Chloroflexota > Ktedonobacteria > Ktedonobacterales > Ktedonobacteraceae > JACDAE01. Next base: position 3,547 of record DAOTTD010000235.1, read on the forward strand.
TGTAGTCTTTCTTCTGCCGGATGATCCTGTTGGCGGCTCGGTGCAACAGATCCGGGTCGCATGGCTGCAGCGTGAGGTAGATCCCCATGGCGGTACGTAGCTTGGAGATCGTCGCAATCAAGTCAGATGGATTGTCGAAGTAGCCGCCCAGGGTCTCGGTATAGCGTGGGGCTTGCTGGTAGGAGGCCTCCAGGGCACGAACCTCGACCACCTGACCAGGAGCCAGCAGCACCGCCAGGGAGCGGCGAACGTCCTCAGGATGAAGCAGGGGAGATGTTCCGGTCATCGCTGCCCCTCCTGAGACGCAATGAAACCCAGCTTGTCCGCCGTCAGGCTATAGAGCGCGCACAGGTGCTTGCGATAGCATGGGCTGGGCGTATTGTGCCCATTCTCCCACCGGCGGATGGCGTCGGTGGTGAGTCCAGCGCACGGTTTTCCTTCCGCTGCGCAGCGCCTGGTCACTTCATCGACGACATCTTGTTGGGACCAACCACGCAAGAGGCGCTGGTATTTCAGGGGCGAATACGCCGCGGGTAACGGGTGTTTGCCGTGTTTAGAACCATCGGGTTGTGGTATCATTTTTCGTGTAGCTCCTTGTGGGGTCGGTCAGACCTGGCCTTGGAATGCCGAAGATCTGACCGACGATTGACAACCATCACGCGTGAGCGACAGGCTGGTCCGTGTGGTCGCACACACGAGCCAGCATCTCTTGGTCAGCCGATCACAGAGGGGGCGAGAGAACCCGCACAATACGCTCATTGCCCTACCAGCTTGGGAGACCGACTCCTTTTTCTCAAGCCTGCTATTAGTCAGGTTCTCCATAACTCTCAAGCTCTTCGTCGCTGGCTCCTGAGGCCTGCGGCATCGTCTTCGCGCTGGCAAAAGACGTTCCGGTGGCCGCAGCTGGTTCCGCTCGTGCTGGCTCTCCCCGATATAGCAGGCTGCCGTTTCCATCGAGCAACCGGACATACTCGGAGGCAAAGTAGACCAGGATCTGAGAATCGGGCAGATTGGTTTCCTGGCTGACTTCCTCGATCCGTTGCAACAAGCGGCTGGTTCTGGGAACCGCGACCGAGAGGTAGCGATTCCTCTGGGTGTCCTTGGCCATGGCTGCCTCCTCTTAGATGGCCTGCTTGAGTTCGCGCTGCAGGTAATGCCGGGCGAGTCGTGCATAGCCGAGGGCATTGGCATGCTCAGGATGATCGGGCACCTGCAGGCGCTTGCCGAAGAGGGGACGCAGATCCTGCTCGAAGTAGTAGGCTCCCCCACCGATCAGCAGGATGCTCTTCACATCGCTGGCCACCACATCACTGGAAAGCGAACTGGCCCAGATGCGTTTGACGAAGGCGACAATCTTCTTGCCAGTCTCACGGAGCTGCCCGGTGATCAGATCATCAACGACCCGAGAGTCCACTTCGGCATTGACGACCGTCGGAACCGTCTGGTAATGCTTGCCATGCGTGTAACACCACAAGAGCGCACGGGCATCGGAAAGCGACAGCGGATAGGCGAAGCGACGCTCAAAGGCCGCGACCACCGCATCAGCCGCTGATTCGACCCCCGTGTCCAGGCTCTTGCATTGCTCTGCGAGAGGCAATTGGCCTTTGACCAGGTAGGCGTCGGTGGTGCGTCCCCCGACGTCGATCACCCCGACTTTGACCTGCCCGCCAGGACCATAGGCGATGTTGGCACCTGCCCCTTCCATGATGGTCTTCATCAGCCGCACATGCGCGGTCCGTCTGCGCCCATCGAGAGTAAAGGGATGATCGCCGGTAAGAGCCTGCTTGACCTGTTTCACATTCGTGTCGGTATGGGTCGCAATGGGAAGATTGGTGACGACAGCCAGGCCGTATTCGCTGTCCTGGAGCAGAGTGCCCGAGGTGGCCAGCAACAGCGCGAGACTGCGATCGGACCAGTAGCGCGAGACATCGCCGCGCGAGGTCAGAGAGGAGATCTCCATATTGGAGGGAGCCTGCTCAATGGCCAGATGACCGACGTACCACTGATTGTCGTGAAGCTCGATGGTGTGGGCCTGCTCATGAAGAATGCCAAGGAGGCTGCTCATCGAAGAGGACCCGCTCACTTTTTGAACCAACTCATCGTAGGAGCCAGTATAGAGCGCGCTGGGCATGATCAAGACCTGTGGCATGCCACTGGAAGAGATTTGCACGCCGCAGGTTTCGCTATTGCCATAATCGTGCCCATAGGCATAAGTGGTGTAATACATGGGAGTGACGCTCCTTTCTCATGCTGGTACTACAAGGTACTGTACAAGGACGTACATATGGTCAAAATGACGACGATAGGGAACGGTGGTACGAGCAGATGAGAGACCAATCCTGGACCTTCTCGTACTGGCTTTGTCATGTCTCTCACAACAGTCATACTATGCAAACATGGAAAAAACGCGGAAAAACGCGGTGAGCAGGTTTTCAAAACGCGGAAAAACGCGGAAAAACATGGGAACGATGAGCTTTTGTGCAACTTCTCGTAGAAAATGCTGTTTATGAATAGTACAAGAACGACTCTATGGGTTTTACGAGCATGCCTTTGTTCATGCGGCGGTGACCCGATGACCACTGCCGAGAGCCCTGACCAAAAAACGCGGAAAAACGTGGGAAGAACGCGGAAAAACGCGGCAAGGATGAGCTTCTCTGTCGCGAGCGTCCAGATCGACATTGCCAGAATGCGATGTGTACTGTGAGCCTCATCGGCCACGACAGGCCGCTGGACAGGATCAGGAGCATGCAGGGACTGTGTGTTTTCCATCGTGTCATCTTGCGGTTCGTCGAACCCTGTTGCTTGACACGTCGTTGCAGCCATGCTCCTACCTCTTGTTCTGCTCATCAATCAGGAAGGCCAAGATGCCCAAGAACAGGAATCCCCAAAATGCCAACACTCCCAATGAGCTGCTATGGGTAACAGCGACTACGGCGATGGTCATGAAGATGGCAACCAGGAAAATGAGAATGGTTCGCCCAATTGCCTTGAGTATGAGTGTCATGTTCTGCCTCTCTATCCTTCCTTTGGACGGCCCCGGCCTCTGTCCAGCTCGTACCCGGACCAAGCAGCGACCATTTCAATTTCTTCGTATTGGTGCCAGGTAAGACTGGCTTTTCTGGCAATCGCGTTCAGGGTTAAGGGTTTTCGCTCCTCCTCTAACGCGTTGAGAGCGTCAAGAATAGCCCCCTCATTCGGGCCTTTTACCCTTTCACTCCTTTCACCTTTCACCCTTTCACCGGGCGTCTCAAGCTCATTTTGAGCGTGTTTTTCTTCTTGGGGTGAAAGGGTGAAAGGTGAAACGTTCATTTCGACTGGTTCTTCTAAACGATGTGCTGGTCGTTTGCTGGTTGTAGGCGCGAGCCATTCTTCGATACGGAATGGTGGCAGTCCAAAGTAGGCAAACAGTGCCTCATTGCTTACCAGGGGAGCGCGTACGAACTCAAGAGCAGAGAACCCATCTGCAAGCATGAGGGTCAATCCCGCGCCATTAGATTGGAGCGCCTGCTCACTCTCCATCGGGATAGAGCCTTTCATCAGACGGCCTGATGAGTTGCGATCGCCACCGCCATAGATCCGCGTCTTATAGTTGGCTTGCGCGGCTGTAGACTGTCCAGTTTCCTTGACGGCTGCCGTCTGTGAAGCAATCCAGGAGAACACGCAAAATTGCCGCCCGGTGCGTCCGATTTTATCAAGCAGTTCGATGGCCTGTGGGCAACGTGCGAACACTTCAGGCAGTTCGTCTATGAGGATAAAAATGGGCTTCTCTCTCCATGAGAAATCGCCTGCACCCTCCTGGTCATTCCTGCTTTCAATCTCATTCACCAGAGCGGTCATAAGACGCAAGATGTCTGGACCTTCCTTGACCGGACGCTTATTTGCCAGGCGGTCAAAAATCGGCTTCCAGACTTCGATCTTGCGGTCATCAGTCACCGCTTTGACGTTGGCAGCAAATGGGTTGATATAGTAGGTTTCGCAATGATTCACCATCTGTATCATCGCCAGACGAAAGCGATTGGACTTGCCCTTGCCTGAAGATGAGACATCAATGACGTGGTACATAACACGCAGTGGTATCGCGATCGCTCCATGTTCGCTATCACCGAAGTACACAGCATGCTTTTTATTGAACAGGTGAACGATGTCTAGTACATCATCTAACATGAATTGTGCTGGAACCCAGGGGCCTTGCTGTCCTTTTTGCTGCTCTGGTTTCGTGACCTGCAGCTCGTCCCCATCCTCTTGCACCAGGCCCTCATCTGGCTCATCCACGAGATCAGCATCGACAACATACCGTTCGTCAGAGGCATAAGACAGAGCCAGAGAAAGCCGCTGCCAATCGAGACCGGGGAACCGATTCCCCTGAAGAAGACGCTTGACCAGTTCAGGACCGCTCACCGCGAGCAGCGCGGCAACGACGGCAGCCCCAACAAACCCTGTGATGCCCAACCCGGCTAGTTGCGTAAGTGCGACCAGTGGAACCGACCCGCCGAAGAAGAGCACCACGTGCAGGGTATAATCCTCACCCTCTTCTTCTATGGGCACCAGTTCCCGCTTCTCTTCCTGCTCTTGTTGTTGCCGTTTTTCCATCGTTGCGACCGCCTTTCTATCGTCCTGAGAAGGCTGAGAACAGCCGTCCCAGGCGGTTGAATGCATCGATACCAAGCAGAGTTGAGCCTGCACTCATTGCGACGATATACATCAGGCTGGCCAGCCAACCGCCATTTTGCAGGTTAAGAACCCAGGTAAACGCGCCGCCAAGTGAGGCACCGGTTGCCGATGCGTACCAGAGGTCTGAGGTGACCTCCAGGACGAAGAAGACGACAACGACGATCTTACGCAGTCCCTGGTTGTGAATCGGACTGCCTGGCATGAGCGCACTCAGGAAAATGATTTGCGTCACAAAGGCGACGGTATAAGCAATCTTGTTGTCCTTGTCCATACTGCCTTGCAAAAAGGTGAGCAGTTGCTGCGCCGTCATATGCGTGGGAATGATGGTCCCGCCCTGGAGCAATCCGAATACGCTATCGTGAGTGGTTGTGATCTGCTGAATGCTACACCACACCCATGTGATAAGCTCAAGGACAATGAAAATGAAGGCGAAGAGACCGACGCCACCTGCGCTGCTCGCGGAAGCGGTCCCGCCGTTTCTGGTAGTACGCATGATTACACCTCCTCGTCGCGGTTATAGACCGAATAGTCTTCTATGATGTCTTCATGATCCAGGATCGCCAGGAAGAGAGGATCAATCTCGCATTCTTCCCATTCCATGATGATGTAGCCAAGCCCCCGCGCGGTAACGCCATGAGCGACGAGAATCACTTCATCACGATCTTCAAACCACGCCTCAATCTTTTCCAGAAGTGGGCCGATCGGGCCTTCGAGCGTGAAATGCAGGCCCTGATAGGTGCCAGCAGGCAACGCTTCGCCTGAGCTTTGAGGCAGGACGCCGTTCCCAAAGGTGTAGGGAACCATTTCTCTTGCCATGACTTACCCCTTTCTTTTTGCTTGTTTGACCAGGTATCGCACGAAGAGGTACAGTCCGAAGAGAATGCATGCTGCGATAAACGTCACAAGCGTCACGCCAAAGTACCACACAACAATCGCCAGGGTCATCGCCAGGCACACCCATGCAAACGCCAGCACCAGCTCTGGTTCCCCAAATGGACCTACACAACGCTTTTCTTCTTGTGAGACAGACCAGCGACTGCGCCAGCCACTCTCAGGATCGATTCCGTGTTCACGAAGGTAGGCGGATACGTCTTCTTCGGAAGCCAGATTCTCATTACAGTCGGAATTCTGCGAGTGGAAGCCTGTGGCAGCGGCAAAGTGATCACCATCCCAGTTCACCACTCCGTCGATGGGCCAGCCGTGATAAGCGGCCTCATCCGCCGTGTTCATATCCTGCGCCTCTTGCCAGTTCATGCCCTTTGCACACACGCCGCAGATCGCTCCGCTCATGATGCGGTACTGCTGGCAATGGGGACACCTCAATGGGTCCTGGTTGACATGCGCGATGAGTTGCGCATCACTTTCAAAGGTCCAGAGCACACCATTACTGTCGCGGTAGGTGCGCGCTCCAACAATCTCAACATACTCGAAGTCTAAGAGGGTCTCGACTGCTTCTTCGATGTCGCTGCAGGGCGCATCCAGGGATGCCTGGAATGCGGCCAGTTCGAGAGCGGTCAGTGCCTGTGGAAGACCTACAGGCTCATTCATTGCCATGAGTCAAACGCCTTTCTTTTTGCTTCTTTATCGAGAACGGTTACGGCGTAACGCGCTACGAGGCCGATAGCCTTGACGTGCCTGCTTGATCTGAGGAGCAGGTACGTGTTTGCCGTTCGTGCTGTCTGCTGGGCGGCCTCTCTGCTGCCAGCTGGACGGATTGGTTCTAGCAAGAGAGCCCCACTGCAACAAGGCTTGAAGCTGAGAGCTGTTCAGAACGTGTTCCTTTCTGGTCCTACCGGACCAGCTCGACGAGAGACCATCTCTCGCGTCTGATCACTCCCACGAGAATGACCAGGCGTGAGAGAGCGAGCGGTGCCCGCTCTCTCTTCTGCTCTTCAGTGCACCTCCACTCCTGGCAGAACGTGATTGAGCAAATTGCGCAGCCGTCCTGCTTCGCGTGCCGTGAGAAAGGTCTGATGACCGCCCCAGCACAGCCGTAACGTCTGATCGGTGTGATCGTACTCGGCAATGTGTGTGCCCAGGTCCTCTGTGCTGAAGTGCTCGACGGGTTGTGTGACCTGCCTGTCTCAAAGGTAGGTGTCCCGTTCCCGGCGCTCGGCGGCTTGTGCCAGGCGGATCTGCCTGTCAAGTTCCTGTGGGGTCATACCTGCACCTCCCTGTGCTGCTGTAACAGATGTGCCATTTGCGCCTCGACGAGCGCCTGGCCGCTGTGTACGGTGGTCATTCGTGGGACGATCTGGCCTTGCTCGATCGTCGAGGTGAGATTGCAGAGGCGACAGAGAACGAGCTGGCTCCCATCAAGCTGTTGGGAGCTTGCGCCTAACGGTTTGCCCATCTGATCCTTCCCACAGACGGCACAAGGCGTCGTGCGTGATATGGATGTCATTGCTGCCTCGTCTCTGCTTGCAATGAAGGTTCCATAGCTGGCCTGCCGGTCAAAGGGCAGGCTCCCATAGCGATTGATCGCCGCCTGCACCGTCGGGGTGTGCGAGACATGCTGGCTTTGCCGGTTATGGAAGGTGACGATCTGCTGCGCGCCGGTGGGCAAGGTGACGATGGCCTTGCCACGGCCAAAGCGGGAGATGCGGGCCTTCAATTCGTCGTTGGAGAGATCCGAGCAATGAAGATGCTCCAGGTACCGCTTGAGGTCAGTGTCCAGGCTGGCGCGGAAGAAGGCCAACAGTCCTGGATAGAGGACCCGCTTGGACAGTTCAGAAATCTTGGGGCAAAAGTAGGCCGGGGTGAGGCCGCGCTTGCGACCCGTAGAGCCAACGGCCTGGAAAGCATCGAACAACTGCCGGAAGGTATCTGGCGTCAGGTACGATCCGCGCCGTTGGGGAAGCCAGTGGTGGGCCTCATCCAGTACTACCAAGCAGGGCACGCGATCATGCGTCGGCAGGGCCTCGGCCCATTGCATGAGTTGTCCAACGATGGTGCACATCATGGCAGCTGCCGCTTCCTCATCGCCCCAGGAAGACAGATCATAGACGACTTGCAGGCCACCTCCAAGCACATCGTAGCCAGTCGGACAATTCGTGCTGGTTGCAATCATTCCACGCGAGAGGATATCCGCGATAGGGAGCCAATCGCCTTCACGGTCGAAGATGACCATCGGGACCGGGTACCGCCCGATCTGCTCACAGAGCCGCACCCCAAAGGTAGTCTTGCCCGTACCAGGAAGACCAAAGCCAGCGATCTGGTGCCCAAAGACCTGATCGATCTCGATCTGCAGGTTGGGAGCCAGGTCGAGTATTCGAGGCTGCGCCGTGGTGCTGGTAGAACGGGAGGTCAGTTTCAGAGCGTTCATGCCTGTACCCCCTTCTCGCCGAGAGCGGCTATCAGTTTGGGATCGCGGCGCAACTCGGCATAGGCGCGGGCTCGCAGGTGCTTCATCGCGTATCGACTTTGCGAGCAGGCAGGTGATGGTTTGCGGGAATTGGCATGTGGACAGAATGCTGGAAGATGAAAACGCTGGTGAAGCGCACGTTGATAGTGGAGTGGCAATCGACGCAGTGCTGAATAAAGAGTCGGTCTACGTGGATCAACGGGCATCGTTGTGGGAGCCGTAAGCACGTCGTAGTGCGTGAAGGTCTCTGTGCCCGGCAGAGCGGCATCTAGGCTCTCGCAGTCGGCGAGAGAGTGATAGGTCCATTGGACGGTGTGGCATGCCATCCGGTAAAGGTACACGCCTGGATTGCGTATCGTTGCAGGGATCTTGTCGAGAGACTCAGCGAGCGCGGCATACGCCTCGTGGCAGGCGTCGTTAAACTCAAACCAGCGGGTCGGAGGATAGCGCAAAATGTAGTTGCGTACGGCAGCCAGATTGTCCTGGATCAGGGTTTCACGAGCCTCTTGTGCACCTGGAAGGTTCTTCCAGATGAGGGTGAACAGGCGGTACTCTTCAGCGCGTGGTAAAAAGCGATTGGTTGTCGATGTCGTCACGGGTGCATCTCCTTTGCACTTGACGCCAGGCGCTCCATCGCGTATGCTTGAAGCGAGTCTGACGAGATGACAGATGGCTCAACTGACCCGGCGTGGTGATGACACGCTGGGTCGTCCACTTTCTACGAGATCTTCACTACTGCGGTCTCCATACCGAGACTCTTTCCACAAGGACAGAATCGCTTTGACCTGCTCGTGCTGCTCTTCGGTGAGCAGTGCCTGAGCAAGCGCATCAATGAAGTACGTCATCAGGCCATTGACGGCTGGTGTGGAATGGACATCTTCTTTTGCTCCTTCCAGGTTCTTGAGCGTCGACTCGATGATGGTGTTCACTCTGATGGTGGTCTTGGCTGGTTGTTTCATCTAAATTTCCTTCTTATCTTATTTTAATACGAACTAAGTGGTTCGTACCAATATTTATAACATACTTTACTTTTTTATTCAAGATTATTTGGTACGTATCAAAAAGTAAGAAAATGAAGAGACGGAATGGCATATGATAGACGATGACTTAACCTTGAAGTGTTCTGACAGAATGCAAGCGCGTCATTGTAGTGTTCAAATCGTACAAGGGCGTTGTCCAGGACAATCGTCTCAATCGAGAGATTGTCACCCTCGTTTGTCAAACGCGCGGGATAAAAGTGGTGGTCTTCGCCTCGGAGCGCCGCGTAGATTGAAGGTGGAGTAATACACTGAAATGCTTCGCGCACAGGTATTCCCGTTTCTCTGTATCCCTCTTCTGGCATGAGTAATATCCTTCAGCATGGTATAATAGCGTTGTTTGACCTGTATCAATTATGGAGTGTGTCAATTCGATGGAACAGGCCCAAATTGTGGCAACCATTTCTCGCCAGGTTGCTTAAGTTGAGGAAAAAAGCGTGGCTATGCAAGAACCTCTCCGTGGCTTGCCAATGGTTGGTCAAGTCCTCAAAGAATATCGAAAAGCACATAGCATATCGCAAGAGCAACTTGCGGCTGATCTGAACATGGAACCGCGCAAACTTCGAGCATATGAAAACGGTGAGCGAGCGCTCAATAATATCAACGAGCTGCGGCGCATCTCCGATCTCCTAGCCATCGAGCCAGAACGCTTGGGAATAGCAGCATCGATCTCTCTCCCACGGACGCCCGAAGAGATCGAAGATGTGATTAAGCACGTGTGGAATCTCGTCGAAGAATCGCGTCTTCAGGAGGCTCGGGTGACGATTGAGCACTTGATGCACAACATCCAATCTCAAATCACGTCCGAAGATCCAATCCTGCTGTGCGCTCTCGCTCGTGCGTATCACACTGCAGGATACGTTGTGTCCGAAGCGACACGCGCTAGCGAATCCTACAGCGCAATTCTTCATTATGAGCAAATGGAGTTTATCGCGCGTCTCCTCAACGACCATACGCTGCTCAACATCGCTTTAACTTATCAGGGTGATATGTTTCGCCGACTGGGCAGTGTCACAAAAGCCATCACATACCTTGAGGCCGCACGAGATACGACCCCCCGGGCCGATGCCGCGGCACGCGGAAATGGTATTCAGTTATTAGGGCGCGCCTACCTGCGAAGGGGTGAGTTCGGTAACTTTGAACGCACGATGGCCGAAGCAGAAGAACTGGCCTCTACCTTTGACCCGCGAGCGAGCAGTACTCAGGGGCACTACAGCCTTGGCACGGTCTATGAAGAGTACGGGCGCAGCTACACTGATCTGGGGCAGATGCAAAAAGCCATGGACTACCTCGATCGTGCCCAAGCAACACTGCCGTCCACGAAGTTTTGGGAACTCTTAGTCGTCACATCGCGGGCGACAACGCTGGTAAAAGGCGGGGAATTTAGGAGCGGCATACAACTCGCGATCGAAGCGGCAGAACAGATCCGGGCTGCGGGCATCCTCCGCTATCTCGAGCGCATCTATGGTATCCAACAATACCTGGATAAATTGACAAGGGAAATCGGGCAGATGAGCGTCCCTCTACGCGAGGTCCTTGATGGCGGTGAATACAAAGAAATCTAGAGAAAATCGGACTTGATGAACGCATACTACCTATCGATCAAGGGAGAAGAAACACCATGAGTCAATTTACCGAAGCGGATCGCGAGGCCGTGAAGCAAGCCGTACTCGATTATGTAGAAGGCGTGTACGAAGCAGACCTCACAAAAATTATGCGCAGCGTTCACTCTGACCTGGCAAAGCGAGGCTTCTTCAACAAAGAAGGAGAAACAGGCTACAGCATCTCACCGATGACATTTCCGCAATTGCTTGATCTGGCGAAGAGTTACAATAAGAACAGCAGGATACCGCACGACGCTGCGAAAGAGGTAATCGTCTATGACGCGCTTGATCAGATAGCAAGTGCAAAGCTGATCGCCTGGTGGGGTATCGATTATATGCATCTGGCGAAATACGATGGCAAATGGATGGTTGTAAACGTACTATGGCAAACACACACGAACCAGGATGATAGACTCGCAGATATGGGGGACAGACAAATCACAGAGGTTTAAGAAGAGCGCTGCCTCACGGGTAACCGGGGAATGTATAATCGTAGGAGAGGATGAAGTAACTGGCAACGAATATGATTCGATTGAACAGTATAACCTTCTTGTCGTCTGATGCATAATTCGTCCGTGAGACCTCCAGGACGGGAGTGCTACGAACAATCTCTAGTAAACGCTGCTCTTCCGAGGTCGGCAACCGCCCGATGACGTCCTCGTGAACTTTCTTGATAACTTTGCCATGAGCCTCTTTGATGGCTGATAACACGTCAAATGTTGCATCCCGTTGCATGCTCTCCAAGAGAGAGCCGTTCACAAGTTCAGTAGGATAGAAACTCTCGACAAGACAGTAAGGCACCGTAGCCATTCCCATCCGATACTGAAGACGAACAACAGGAGTACCCCTCTCAATGCCCATCGCGTGGGCAGCATGATCAGGAGCGGGTATGAGGGAGGGGCCATCCAGAAGCGTTTCTTCTGGCACCAGCCCCTGTTGGTCTAAGTACAGGCTAAACCGAGTAAGATGTGTCGGAATACGCGGGCGGCGTTTGTTGACAAATACTCCAGCGCGTCCCTTGGAGACCAGCAAGCCTTCGGCCTGTAATCGTTGGATGACCTTGTTGACGGTATCGTGTGAGACATGAAGCTCTCCAGAGAGCATCCGCAACGACGGTAATCTGCCACTAATGCCGTATTCTCCATTGAGAATGCGCTCACGGAATGCATCGGTGACGGCGTCGAGATGAGGCTCTGGCACGGAAAACCTTCACTTTCTCACTACTCAGCTCCAATAGATGAAACGAACTAGCTAGTACAGATCAATGATAGCACCTCTCCTGCTAAAAGTGAATATGCTTGTACCTTCGGATACTGCCACAACGTTTATTACTACACTCTTCAGGATAGAGGTCTATCTGGGACAAGCCTATTGCTCCTGAGCGAGCAGAACATTCGCAATGCCTTCCCAGAGGTGAGGGATGAGAGCCTGCTCATGATGGATGGTACACTGTAACGGCACTGGGTATTGATGGTCTCCCCTGCCGAATAGCTCGCCTCCGATTTTCTAGCCATGCCTCTGTTCCCCTGGTCTGTCCGACACACAGCTTTGGTCGTTTCTCAGGAGTGTTTCATGATGACCATTTTCCACACCTTTTCTATTCCATTCAGGAACGGCCTCTTTCGGCACAGCGACCTATAGGTGCACGCCAGCGCGATCGTCAGACAAAGCTTTCCTGGAATCCGTCAACGGTGGAAGTTCTGCTACTGAATTTGCAACTGGAAGATCAAGCACAAGAATGGGCATGGGTAGTGCACTGCTTGCGTCAGGAATCATTTCATACAGATCGCTCCACCTTGCTACCTGAGCCACTCTATGCACTTACGAAGATGGAAGAGTATGCGCAGAGAATTGCTGATGAGGAAGAATAGCCAAGAGAGGAAAAGGCCAGAGAGGCATTGCCTTTATATGATGTGCACTGATCTAAACACTCACATCCGCTTGGCAAACAGAGAAGTGAACTGGTATACTTTCGCTAAAAGCAGTGAAAGGATCAACAAACAGAGCCGTGTCATCATCATCAGATGCTTCGATTGAACGAGCGCCTCGTCCTCCAACCGAATACTTGCAAGGAATCGTGGAACGGGTGACCTATCATGCCGAGGATACTGGTTACACCGTGGCACGCTTCAAGATCCCTTCCGAGCGTGATCTCGTCACGATCGTTGGGCGCTTCCCTGCTATTCACGCAGGTCAGACACTGCGCCTCAGTGGGTACTGGCGAGAGAATCCCAAGTACGGGTCACAATTCCAGGTGATCCATGCTCAGGAGACCAAACCTGCGACTCTGACAGGTCTGGAGAAGTATCTGGGCAGCGGGCTTATTAAAGGGGTTGGCCCGGTGACGGCCAAACGCATTGTGGCTCACTTCGGCCTGGAAACCCTTGATATCATCGAAGAGCACTCTGATCGACTCATTGAAGTCGCTGGCATTGGGAAAGGGCGCGTGGAGCGCATCCAGAGCGCATGGGTAGCACAGAAGGCGATCAAAGAGGTGATGGTGTTTCTCCAAGGGCATGGAGTCTCGACCACCTATGCTGTCAAGATTTACAAGCAGTATGGCGACCAGGCAATTGAGATCGTCTCGAAGAACCCTTATCAGCTTGCCGCCGACATCTATGGCATCGGCTTTATCACCGCCGATACCATCGCTCGCCATCTCAGCGTTGCTCCTGATTCACCTTTTCGCTACCAAGCCGGGATCGCCCATGTCCTGAGTGTGGCTGCTGAGGATGGGCACTGCTTCTTGCCTCATGAAGAACTGACTGATCGTGTGGTCAAACAACTGGCACTGCCTGAGCATCCTGTTGAGCCTGCGCGTATCACGGAACTCATTGGTCAAATGGCAGAGACCAAGCAGCTCATCATGCAACCAGGATATGGCGATCTCAAGACGCAGCAGATCTGCTACACTCCTGCCTTTTACCACACCGAAGTGGCTCTCGCTACACGCCTTGCCACCTTTGCAAAATCTCCTGTAGAGGTGGATCTCTCACGTGTGCAGCACTGGATAGACGGCTACACTCAGAAAATGGGAATGACGCTCTCCGACCAGCAGCGACGTGCCGTAGAACTAGCAGCCACCTCACGCCTGCTGGTGCTCACAGGAGGGCCAGGATGCGGAAAAACGTTTACGACCAAAACGATTGCCGCCCTGTGGAAAGCGATGGGCAAGTCCATCCTCCTCGCAGCACCAACCGGACGAGCGGCGCAGCGTCTTTCAGAGATGACCAAACGAGAAGCCAAAACGATTCATCGCCTGCTCGCATTTGATCCCAAAACGATGCACTTCCGCTTCGATGAGCAGAATCCTTTGGAGGCTGAGGCGATCATCGTCGATGAGGCCTCCATGCTCGACCTGTTCCTGGCATATTCTCTGGTAAAAGCGATTCCACCGAATGCACAGGTGCTCCTGGTCGGCGATATCGATCAATTGCCTAGCGTCGGGCCAGGAATGGTATTGCGCGATATGATCGCCTCGGAACAGATCCCAGTGGTAAGGCTGACCGAAGTCTTTCGCCAGGCGGCATCCAGCCACATCATCACGAATGCTCATCTGATCAATGCCGGGCAGTTTCCCCATCTGACACCGACGACGAAGTTCGCCCAGTCAGACTGTCTGTGGTTGGAGGCAGCAGAGCCTCTGCTCGGGGCAGAAGGCATTGGCCACCTGGTCAGTGAGTTCTTACCCAAACATGGCATTGATCCAGTGAAGCAGGTACAGATCCTCTGTCCCGCCACACGCGGAGAGATTGGCACACGACAGCTCAACACCATGCTCCAGCAGATCCTTAACCCACCGCAGCCTGGAAAAGTGGAACTGGCTCGCGGCGGGCACATGCTGCGGATGGGGGACCGGGTCATCCAGCAGGTCAATGACTACCAGCGGGAAGTGTTCAATGGTGACCTGGGCACCATCGCTTCCATTGACTTGGAGGAGCAAGAAGTTACTGTGCAGTTTGCTGAGCGTGCTGTGACGTATGACTACGCCGACCTCTCTGAACTGGCCCTGGCCTGGGCCGTCACCGTCCACAAGTCACAGGGAAGTGAGTATCCTGTCGTGATTCTTCCCATTTTCATGCAGCACTACATGCTTCTCTCGCGCAATCTCCTCTACACAGGGCTTACTCGTGCCAAGCAGCTCGCTATTCTGGTTGGTCCTACGAAAGCCATTGGGTTGAGTGTCAAACGTATCATGGATCGAGAGCGCTACACGGCACTAGCCAACCGTCTACAAGCCATGGAACCTCACCAGGAGTCCGCTCACAAGCATGCATGAGGCAGTTGCTTGCGCACGAGAAAATGTCTACATTTACCATCGTCGAGATGCAAGGGGTCACTCCAACACGCTCTGGTTCTTCCTCTGGGAAAGAGGACGCTGTTGCATTCCCCCTTGCTGCTGTGACATTATTCATACAATACCCTGAATAGATGTCACGTAACACAATCCCAGACACAGCTGGACGTATGATGTGCTCGTCAACTGAAATCGCCTACGATGGTGTTCAAATACGCGAAGCGCTCCGGCATTGTCAATGAAGGGGTCATCATCACTGAATGAGGAGATGTCGTGCCTCATGCCACACCTGTAGCGACTAGAGAAGCACGACACAAAGGAGGCAGGCCATGTTTGTACGTTGGAAGAAACGGAAAAGCGATGATGGGCAACGTTCTTCACTTGCTGCATATCTGGTGCAATCGGTACGTCTCGACGGCAAGCCTCGTCAACGCGTGATGGCCTACCTTGGTGTGCCTCAAGCTCGTTCGGGATGGTGGTGTGATGTTGAGGAGAAGCTGTACGCACTCCATCTGAATGAGGGCATCAGAAAACAGGTGTTACAGACCCTTGCACAAAAGGCGTCTCGCCCTTCGGAAGAGGAGATGAAAGAAGCATACGCAACAAGAGCCGCCTTTCGAGAGCAGTACCCACCACCGCCTGTCGTGCCTCACACGCCACCACCATTAGTCCCTTCAGGCACGACAGAAGAAGAGGAAGAGCGCCCGCTTCTGATCACGTGGAAGGTGCAGCAACCGAGGGTGCAACCGAGGAAGGATGCTCAGTATACCGCCTCTCTGGCCAAATCCGTCTCCATTGATGGCAAGAATCACCTCTCGATCATCACTTCCTTGGGATCTCTTGGAGCACACAACTTGCAGGGAGACCGTTGGGGATGGAAAAGGTTCTGGTATCAGGTGCATGGCTCCTTGTGCCTAGCACAGGTGGATCGTGAGACCTACCACGAAACCATACGCCTGTTATCGATGTGGGTGAAGCCTCCGACGCCAGAGGAGCTGGTTCAGATCATCCAGCATCAGCTGAACGCTGATGAGCGGTCTACTCAAAAGCACCTTGAGAGCGCGCTCGTGGCAGTGGAGAGATGGCTGAAGAAGAGCGATGATCTGCGTACCGTCCGCTCACGTGAAAGCCAGTATTTCGGTAAGGAAAAGGTAGTGCCTCACGTCTGACATATTTGTTAGAGGTGAGGCACTACAGAAGTCAGCAGCAACGATCTCTGAGTGCTCTGAGTGTTCAGAGCAAAAAGATGAGAAGGAAGAAAACGTCTCTCAATGCCTCATTGACCGGCAACGAACAAGCAACTTGTTGGAATTACCATAACCTCGTGTTTTTGTCAAGTAAATTATGGCTCATCCTCACAGTGGTATTGGTGGCGAAATCCGGTGAGCCTGCATCTGGTAGAATAAAGGGAGCTTTGTCGTTACCATGAGCCGAGCAGGAGGCCAGCTATGTCGATGAAACCCCAACCAATCCCTGAGATCCCACTGGAAATGGTTCGAGTCGTGCGTGCAGTCTTTCCAAAGGGCAATGTCTACATTCATCTTCGCGATACATTAGGAAGCATCTACCAGGATGAGCTTTTTGCCGATCTGTATCCAGGTCGCGGACAGCCAGCCTATGCTCCGTGGCGGCTAGCCCTGGTCACCATCTTTCAATTCATGGAGAATCTGACCGACCGTCAAGCTGCCGATGCAGTACGCAGTCGGTTGGATTGGAAATACGCCCTCAGTCTCGAATTGACTGACCCGGGATTTGACCACGTGCGCCATGTCACGTAGCAATCTATCGCTGACGCAGTCAGCACATGAAACTCAGAGGAGGTCTCTAAGGACAACCAACTTACCGGATGCTGAAAGGCTCAAGGGAACATAGCAGGTTGGAAACGCCGTAACCTCCACGAGACGCAACGAGGAGATGTACGGCAAGTCCTGCGTCCTATGGTAAGAGCTAGACTGCTCGAAGTCTCATCCTGACTGGGTTTAGAAGCCAACCTGCCGGAAAGTGTCTGAAACCGGCACTCTCTCCTGTCTCTATTAGTGTGGTCGATAGAGGCACCTCTGGGAGAAGCAGAGCTATCAACGGGATACGCTCAAAGGATGAGGAGACTACCTAAAGGACGCTCGATACGTAGATTGCTCACGGAACATGGGATTGTCTAAGGACCCAGAGGTCTATGATAACGGAGTCGCCGTAGTAGTCCGATCTCAGGAGAGCTGAGCACATGGCGAAGGGCGACAGGGAGTTCAGATTGAAAGCACAGGGAGGTACTCGTGATGAGATGCGCTGAAACTGTCTTAACAATCATCCGAGAACGTGGCAAACGAGGATTGCCATTGGAAGATGTTTATCGCATGCTCTACAACCCAGAGCTGTATCTACGCGCCTATGCTCGTTTGTACAAAAACAACGGGGCGATGACGCAAGGAGCAACCGCTGAAACAGTAGATGCGATGTCATTGGCGAAAATCGAACAGCTCATCAACGATATTCGCCATGAACGGCATCGATGGACGCCAGTGCGACGGGTCTATATTCCAAAGAAGAAAGGGGTTCTAACCAAAACCCAGGGTTGAATTAAGGATAAGCCCGCAACCGCTGAGGTGTAACCCAATCATCGTTGAGCAGATCAGCTCTCAGAGCGACGATGGCAGTCGCATTGGACCGACACCAGCGCATGCCTCGCTTTTTCATACGGCGGTTGATGACGATGGCGACTGCTCGCTCAATCATCCCGCTGCCCACAGGATAGCCCTGGTTTTTCCACTGCTCCTACGAACCAATCCAGGGGCGTTGGTTTTCGACGTACCGGATTGCCTCCTGGAGAGGCTTGAGCAGATTGGTGGGCACGCCAATCGAGAGGCGACGCAACCCCTCCAAAGCCTGATCGACATTGCCCAGCCACAAACACGAGCGATGGAAGTGCAACTGATAGTCGCGCTCCTTTGCCGCCAACTCTTTGGCTCGTGCCACCGCCATGATGGCATGACTGACCTCGCGCCAGAGATGGGCCCAGTCCAAAATACAGGGAGCTTGCGGGAAGTGTTTGCCTTGCTCCTTTTTGATCCACTCGGCTCCATCCGCAATCACCACCACCGGGCGCGAAGGATCAGCATCGAGTTCCTGTGCAGCAGCTTGGGCCTGGTGCCCAATTTGTCGCGAAGGACCAAAGGTGGCCACAGAGCGTCGCTTCGCCAGCCGATGGCGTTGCCTGGCAGGTTTTCTCGGCCCTCCTCGCTTGCTCCACGAAAACGTGGTGTCGAAGTCCGGCATGGGCAAGTCTTCCATCTGCGAGCAGACCACTGCGACTTTGCCCTCCATCCCTCCGCGTTGTTCCCGGCTGCATACCCAGCCTCCGTCCAACCCGACCAGCAGAGGCTCTTTCTCCGGGGAGGCTGATGCTCTCGCCTGAGCCGGCTCGCTGCTGGCCCGCTCTGCCTCTTCTTGTTGCTGTGCGGCTCGTTGCTTGCCTTGTTGGTTGGTGAGCAGACGGATTTCTTCCGCGCTGACTTGAGCTCCGCTCAGTTTCTTGAGCAGATGAGCTGCCACCCGAGAGGGCCAGGAACACCCCGCTAGCATGGCCGCTTCTCGCAGAGAGGGCGTCATGGTCACTCCCTTGAGCGAGGCGAACAGCCGATTGGCCGGGCAATACCTGTGCCCGCATGCTAGACAGCGAAAGCGCCGCCGCTGCACCGTGACGCGCCCGAAGCACGTGGCGATCACCCGACGCGCCGTTCCTTCCAGTCGGCTCTGTGCTTGCCCGCAATGCGAGCAAATCCGCTGTTCGTCCTCCCATTGCCTCACGGCCTCTTTCATGGCATGGCCCATCGCCTGCTGGCCTGCTTCTTGAATCTGTTCTTCCATCTCGCTGATCCCTACACTTGCTTCCAGTTCAATCGTGAGCGATACTTGTACCTGCATGAGAGAAATCTCCTCGTGTGATCAAATTCGTTTTCTTTTCTTTTCACACGAGGAGTTTCTCGCTTTTTTGACAACCCTGGGTTTTGGTTAGAACCGAAGAAAGGAGGACAAAGACCTTTAGGATTGCCCACCTGGAAAGACAAACTGCTGCGTAGCGCGTCATGCGCTCCATTCTGGAAGCCTACTACGAACCGCAGATGAGTCAGCATTCACATGCGTTCCGTCCCGGTCGAGGATGCCATACAGCACTCCGAGAGATCCAGACCACTTGGACCGGCTCTCGCTGGCTGGTGGAGGGCGATATCGCCAAATTCTTCGACACGATGGACCACGAGGTCTTGCTCGCTATTCTTAGCGAGAAAATCCACGATCAGCGGTTTCTGAGGCTGGTTCGACACTTGCTCAAAAGTGGGTATTTGGAGGAATGGACATTCAACACCACTCTGAGCGGATGCCCGCAAGGAGGAGTAAGTGCGCTGCGAGGCGCGTAGCGGTAATACTTTCGGAGGTGAAAACCACTTGAAAGATGGTGTCCTCCCCAGGGCACCAAGGCTGATCTGGCAGGCAGGGGACAAGGAGTAAGAACCTGTCTGAAGCCCGGAGAACACGGGACAGAACGCTGGCACTCCGTTACAGCGTGAGGAATCTCACCTGAGTCTGACTATGGTTACGAAAGGAACCCTTGTTTGAAGCATCCTCACCTTGAGCACACCGGAAACGACGGAGATGGTGTGAGACAGCAGGTAATGAAGGTCTTTATTCGCCTTCATGAAACGGCCCTTCGATGCGGGCCAAACCGCTCTAGCTACAGGGGTACAAGCTATCGGCTCCTGTCGGGGGCACTGGGATTGTGCCTTACGGGTGTAAAGAGGGGGCCTACGGTCGGATGTGTGACGTATCGCTACGTGAACGTGAGGCGCGCGCGATGATCGGTCTCTCGAAGACTGAGCTAACTGCGGCTGAAGTGATCATCGCGTGGCGGAGCACCCATAGTAGTCTGAGCCAGAGAAAGTCTGGTACATGGCGAAGGGGTGCAGTCACGATGGACGCAGGAAAGGAAGGCAGGGCTAGTATGTATGCCCGTTATGACCAAACCGGAATATGCGTTCCCTTGCTCATCTTGAGCAAGCGTTGGGAAACGATCGTGATGGAAAGCTGTGTGACGCGAGAGTGTCATGCACAGTTTGGGGAGAGGGATAGAGAAACACGACTATCGCGAGGTAGGAAGGTGCGCTCCGTCCCTACTCCGCTTTCACCGTTATTAGCAAATATCGCAGGGCGCCTGTTCGGGCGCATAAGTACTGTCGCTTCGAAGCGACCGTGAAAGGAGGGTATTCACGTCCTCACTCTGGCGTTCACTGGAATCAAGCGAGCAGTGGATGGTCAGCCTCCAGAGGACAGCGCGACCTGTGAGCGAGACGCTGACTCGCAAGAAGCAGGCGTGTTGGAGAGGATCAGAAGGGCTAGCCGGTCATTGGCGAAGACGAGACATGATCAATCGGCGAACACATCGGGAGCAGCGGATACACGATGTGGAAGACTGTGACCCGGTCCGAGGGCGATGACCAGGGTCAAACCGGAGCGTCATGGTTGGACTGGGCGTCCCATACACCACACTCAGTTCCGGTCTTCAAGCCCGCAAAGGCGGGAACATGCTCAGAAGTCGGCCCTCACTGATCACGCGTACTTATGCAGCTACCAGGGAGTTGGTGGCACCCTTTCCAGAGTATCGGGCTAATCGGCTTGGACGATGATCGGGTGCCAGCAGTTCAGAGTGGTCATAGTAGTCGTGGGAGTCACGCCCCACCAGGGAGACGGTAGCGCCGTTCGCAGGGCGAAGGACCACAGGGAATGTCGTTCAAGAGCAAATGAGTATGGAGGAACTAGACCTCATGGATGACCCATTTGAAGAGCTTGGACATCTCCGCAAACTTGCTAGAACTAACCCAACCAAAC
>DAOTTD010000236.1:0-34764 GCA_034438015.1 Ktedonobacteraceae bacterium
CCTGCCAAACGAACCGTTCGGAAAAAGCCTCGTCATCCTCGACGCACTGATCCCTTTGATTTCCGGTTTTTCCCTCTTCTTTTAATTTAATTGTCGCGGATAGCTGCAAGCTGGTCCCTACCCCAAATTCTATCTTCTAAAATGTGTCGGAGAGAGAATGCACAAGCGGCCTGCAGGCCGTGTCATCACGTTCTTTCGTCACCTTCACTTGACGCCAATGGGTTCCCGCCAACCACACGCCTATCCTCTTGCCCATCACTTCTTGACCGCCCTACAATACGTACCGGAGACAGAGTTCTATATACCAACCCGATCGGAGCAATCTTGCAACTACATATTTACTTTACGCCGACCGATGTAATCGCCGTGGCACCACCGGCGGACGATATCTACATCATTATCGATCTCATTCGCGCCACCACTTCCATTACGGTGATGCTTGAGCGGGGCGCGACACGCGTCTTCGCCGCCAATACGCTCGAACAGGCGCAGCAGGCAGTTGAGCTGCATCCCGGTCGCCTGCTGTGTGGAGAACGCAATGCCCTCCCGCTGCCGGGCTTCGCTTACGGCAATTCGCCCGCGCAATTCGCACAGCTCGACCTGAGCGGGCGGGAGCTGATCCTGACGACGACGAACGGGAGCCGCGCCTTCTACGCCTGCCCCGCGCAGAGCACCCGGCTCACAGGCTGCTTCTATAATGCACAGGCGGTCACTACCCACGCCCTGGCCCTTGCGCAACAGCGCAACTGTAACATTGCGCTCGTCTGCGCGGCTGAGTCCCACTATTTTGCCCTCGACGATTCTACGTGCGCGGGCTACCTGGCGCTCGCACTGCAACGCCTCAATCCGGCGCTTGAGATTCATGAAAGCGTCTCCGCCGCAGCCGCGCTCTATGCCGCGTACCCGCCGCCCGGCCTGGCCGATTATTGCCGTTCCGCGCAGTCGGTAATCGCGGTCGGTCTACGGGACGACATCGATCTCTGTATGCGGCAGGATGAAAGCTCGACCGTTCCCATTGTAGTGGGGAACGAGCAGGAGACGGGATTGCTGGTGATCGAGCGGGCACCATGACGGGTTCTCGCGATGTTCTATTGGGTCGCTGATGAGTCCTGAAGAGTTACCCTTATTCATCCATGCTCAGAATCAGCTTCCCAAAGTTCCTGTTCTCCTCCATCGTCCTGTGAGCGGTGGCGATCTCGTGCAAGGGATAGACCTGTTCAACGATGGGCCTGATCTGCCCACGCGCCAGGAGTGGCAGCGCGTGGGTTGCGAAGCGGCGCGTTGCGGCGAGCTTCTCTTCGAGCGTGCGCGTGCGCAGCGTGCAGCCGCGTATCTGTATGCGCTTCGCCATGACGAGGCCGAGGTTGACGTTGGCCTGCACGCCTCCCAGCGTTGCCAGGTAGACCAGGCGTCCCCAGCTCGCGAGCGACTTTAGATTCTGCTCCATATAGGGCGCGCCGATGAAGTCGAGCACGACATGCACGCCTGCCCCATTGGTCAATTCTTTTATCTCTGCAGCGAAGTTCCGCACCGAGAGACCGGCATCCAGGCCCAGCGCTCTGGCACGCTCCAGCTTGTCCACTGTACGCGCGGTGCCGTAGACGGTCGCTCCAACCGAGCGTGCGAGCTGGAGCGCGGCGGTTCCCACGCCGCTGCCGACGGCATGAATTAAGACGCGCTCCCCCATCTGCAACCCGGCCTGCGTGAAGAGAGCGTCGTGCGCGGTGATGAAGACTTCGGGGATGGCCGCCGCCTGCACGAAGTCCAACTTCTCCGGTATCTCGATGAGCATCCCTTCCTGCTGCACAACATATTCGGCCTGACCACCGCCGCCGGTGATGCCCATCACACGCTGCCCCGTCTTCCATAACTGTACCAGCGGCCCGACAGCGTCAACGACGCCCGCAAATTCGAGGCCGGGAATATTCGAGGGCACTCCCGGCGGCGCGGGATACCCTCCCATGCGCTGCGCGAGATCGGCGCGGTTCAGGCCAGCCGCGCGTACCCTCACACGCACCTGGTCGCCAACGGGCTCCGGCGTCTCGACATCCTGTATCTCCAATACTTCAGGACCACCCGAATGGGTAATCACGACAGCACGCATAGTTCGCTCCTTTATCTCATGTACATAAAAAACTGACCGTACCTATTGTACAATGGGACACCGCTGAGAGGAGAGGTCATGCAGCCAGGGTCGTTCGTATTTTTCCGGTCCCGCATCTCAACATACTCGTTGCATTGAATAAAATACGAAATATGTATCGTTCTCTGCACTGGTGCAATATCTTAATACTTTTTTAATACCAGACCAGACCCGCTTTCTTCCTGGTCTCTAGCTCATTTGTTTAAGTATTAAAGAAGTTTTGAGGGGATAGGTAACTTGTGCAAAGACTTGTATAATTTCAATATTTCTGGTAGAGTAAAACTGATCAAATTCACTCGTGGAAATTTGGTATGTCCCTGTTGCTGACAGGAGATAAGCCGGCTTATGGCAAAACCATACTGCGAGGCAATCAAAACATGGCAGGGTCGAGTCCATGCTAAAATAAGGTATGCCCGGCCACAAAGCGCAATTTGTTTATTTGCACTGAAACGGAGAGAAGGAGACACTACGTGCTACCAGGTTCTACGCTATTTTCTGGCAAAGGAAGAGTTTGTTCGCTCATACTCTGCGTCGTCATGGCTCTCACCGGCCTGAGCGCCTGCGCTCAGAACGGCGGTTCCAATACCACCCAGATTTCGGGACCTGTGAAGATTGGCATCTCGTTGTCGCTCACAGGAGACAGTTCTGCCGATGGACAGGCAATGAAGCAAGGCTACCAACTCTGGCAGGACTACGTCAATCAACATGGCGGCCTGCTCGGCCACCAGGTCCAGTTGACTATTTATGATGATGCCACAAAGCCCGACCAGGCGCGCGTCAACTACGAAAAATTGATAAGTGTCGATAAGGCGAACTTTGTTCTTGGACCTTTTGACGATGCTTTTACAATAAACGGGGCACAAGTGGCCGCCCGTTACGGATATTCCTTCATCCAGGGTACTGGGACTTCTCCTGCTGACTTTACACACAATCTGACCAACATGTTTTCCGTCTCGCTGTCCGCGTCAAAATATTTGGCCAGCCTGGTTAACTACATCCTGTCGCTGCCCGCGAACCTACGCCCCAAGACTGCTGCCTATGCCACTTCGGACGGCCCATTCACCCAGGCTCAGATCGAGCCCGTCGTACAACTGTTACAGCAGGGCGGAATCAAGACCGCTCTGAACCAGGTCTATCCGGCAGAAAATACCGACCTTAACGCAATCGCCGCTAAGGTGGTGAACGCGCACGCAGATATAGCGATTCTGGGTACCTCCGCGCTACCAGAATGTCTTTCCTACTTCAAGTACTTTGAGACGCAGCACTACAGTCCCAAGCTCATCATCGCTACTTCTGGACCCGACCAGGGGAGCGCTTTTGTCAGCGCAGTTGGGAAGAAAAACACCGAAGGCGTCCTCGTCGCGAACGGTGGATGGTGGCCGGCGGTCAAGACCTATCAGAACGATTACTTCGTTCCGGCCTTCATCAAAAAGTTTGGCGGCGCTGCCGGCGATATCTCCTCTGACTCGGTCCAGGCTTTCTCAGTAGGTCAGGTTTTGCAGCAGGCGGTCAATCAGACGCATAGCCTCGATAATGCGAAAATAATCAGTGCATTGCACACCAGCACATTTCAAACTCTCCAGGGACCGGTAAAGTTTGCAGCCGATGGCGAGAACTCGATAGCAGTTCCATACCTGTTCCAATGGCAGAAAGGCTCGCTAATCCCTGTATATCCACAGGAACAGGCCATGGCAAACCTGGAATATCCCAAACCAAACTGGGGTTCTTAGCCTGAACGCCCTTGAGTAGTAACGGAAACGCTTTCCAGCGTTTCCCGCTCTACAATCGCCGCGTGCGTCTAATAACGCACGCGGCAGTTGTATTAGTAGAAAGGCGCTGCTTTTGTCACTGATCATCCAAGGAGTCGTCCTGGGAGTCCTGACGGGTGGTATCTACGCCCTTATGGCATCTGGATTAACCTTAATCTTTGGCGTACTTGAGATCATCAATGTCGCCCAGGGGATACTGGTCGTTTTGGGCGCGTATTTTACCTTCGTGCTGCAACGGTCTCTCCACATCGACCTCTTTATAGGGCTGCTTATCACCATGCCGGTCATGTTTGGCTTCGGCGTGCTCCTCGAATGGGCCTTCATACGCAGGCTCAAGTGGGAACGAACCACGTTGTCTATCCTGGTGACCTACGCTATCGCTCTCATCATCGAGGGAGTATTGGGGTACTTCTTCACTACCAACGTCGTGTCGCTGCACTCCTGGTACATCGATGCGACCGTGCCGATCCACGGATTCTATATCAGCTACATCTACATATTCGTGTTCCTGCTGAGCGTCGTGCTTCTAGCGGGGCTCTTCGTGTTGGTCTATCGCACTGACTTTGGTCGAAAACTGCGCGCATCGATGCAGAACCGTACAGCGGCATCGCTCATCGGCATCAACGTTCCGCGCGTGCAAGCAATCACCTTTGGCATTGGTGTATCCCTGGCCGCGGCGGGAGGAATGGCGTTTGGAGCAACTAACGCCTTCAATCCGGCCAGCTCGTACGATTTGATCTATCGTTTGCTGGTGATCATTGTACTGGGTGGCATGGGCAGCCTGGGTGGCTCCCTCATTAGCTCGCTAGTGATGGTCACTATTGGGGATGTGATTGCCCTGGTCTGGTCACCGGTCTGGTCCAGTACGGTCTTCTTCGTCTTACTTGTGGCGCTCCTGCTTTTTCGACCGCAGGGTCTTTTTGGACGCCTCGAAGGAAGGAAACAATGAAAGCACTCAAAACGCTGGGACTACTGGCATTATTGCTATTCGTGCTGGTGTTCCCGGTGCTGCTCTCACCTAATAATGTTGTGACAGATATGGCGGTTTTCACCTTGATCTACGCGATGGCGGCAACAGGCTGGAATATCTTTTCAGGATATACGGGCTACATTTCGATCGGCCACGCTGTCTACTTCGGACTCGGTGCCTATACCATGGCTCTTGCCTGCCAGGATTGGAACCTCCCAGGCGGGTATTTACCATTTCTGCTACTACCGCTGGCGGGATTGGTCGCGGGCGTGTTCGCCATTCCATTGGGATTTGCTGCCTTGCGTGTGCGACGATACGCGTTTTCCGTTACCACTATCGCGCTTATGTTCATCTTCCAACTCCTGGCCTACAATCTGAGAGGTATCACCCAGGGCTCACTCGGAGTATACCTGCCTCCGCCGACGTGGGGGAGCGGCACTATCGATCTGCCTTACTACTATGTCACCTTCGCCCTGTTGCTCGCGTCTATCGCTGTTTCCTGGCGTATCCGCCACTCAAAATATGGATTGGGTCTCCTGGCGATCCGTGATGACGAAGATCGCGCGTTCGGTCTGGGCTTAAAGACAGGAACGTATAAACTGACAGCCTACGTGGTCTCTGCCATCTTTGTTGGTATAGCAGGAGGTATGTTTGCCTATTTTGTAGGTACAATCTTCCCTCAATTCGCCTTTGATCCCATCGTAGATGTTAACTTAACCACGATTGCGTTCCTGGGCGGCCTGGGTACGCTCACCGGTCCGCTAATCGGGGTTATACTGGTCGTGCCGCTCCAACAATTCCTGACCTTGCAGTTTGGGGGAGAGAGCCTGAATCTCGTCCTGTTCGGCGCGTTCCTGTTGGTAGTCTTACTCTTCCTGCCCCAGGGCATTGTGCCATCACTACAGACCAGGTGGTTATCCTGGAAAGCTTCCCGCGCGAAGGAGCTCCGTACGATCAGCGCTGTAAGTCAGGAAAAGCCCGCTCTCGCAGATAGGAGTGAAGGGTAAAACAATGAGTTTTTTAGAAGTACATGCTGTCTCCAAAGGCTTTGGGGGTATTCAGGCGCTCAATGACTGCTCCCTTAACGTTGAACAGAGCACTATCACAGGGTTGATCGGCCCCAACGGTTCCG
This sequence comes from Ktedonobacteraceae bacterium, assembly GCA_034438015.1. Classification (GTDB taxonomy): domain Bacteria; phylum Chloroflexota; class Ktedonobacteria; order Ktedonobacterales; family Ktedonobacteraceae; genus JACDAE01. Next base: position 6,015 of record DAOTTD010000236.1, read on the forward strand.
GCAAGACAACCCTCTTTAATACGATCACTGGCTACGAGCGCGTAGATACCGGCACAATTCGCTTCGATGACGGAGCTATCACAGGCAAGCAACCAGACAAGATATTCGGCCTGGGCATAGGCCGCACGTTCCAACTAACGCGCGTCTTCTCGCGTCTCACCGTGCTCGAAAATATGCACGTCGCCTTGCCGCGCACTGTGAAAGGGCTGCTCAAACACTGGGGATCTGCGCAAGAGCAACGCCAGGCCCTGGACCTGCTGGACTTCGTGAATCTCACCCAGCTCAAAAACGAGCCAGCAGGCAATCTCTCGTATGGACAGAAGAAATTGCTGGAGTTCGCCATTATTCTGGTGGCCCAGCCGCAGTTGATCTTACTGGATGAGCCGGCGGGTGGCGTGAACCCCACCATGATCAATGAGCTGGCGAGCATGATTCGCACGCTCAACGCAGAGAAAAATATCACCTTCCTGGTTGTTGAGCACAACATGGAATTCGTCATGGGGCTCTGCCATACGGTGAACGTGATGCATCGAGGGACAACTATTGCCGAAGGCCCTCCCGTTGAGGTACGTAAAAACGAGGCGGTACTGGATGCCTATTTAGGAGTGTGAGCATGCTGAAGTTAGAGAACATTTTCGCGGGCTATGGAGGGGGAGATGTCCTTAAAGGGGTGGATCTTCTGGTGGAAAAGGGATCGCTTACCTGCATCGTTGGCCCAAACGGGGCAGGCAAATCCACGGTGTTGCGCGTGATCAGTGGCCTGTTGAAGCCCCGCCTCGGCACCATCACCTTCAATGATCGCTCCATTGTCGGCATGTCAACACCCCACATTCTAGAACTGGGCATTGCTCAGGTCGCGCAGGAGCACAGCCTGTTTCCTGACATGACCGTGCAGGAGAATATGGAGCTCGGTGGACAGCTCCTGAGGAATCGCCGCCTCATTGCCCAACGCCTGGGCCAGATCGAGGAGAGCTTCCCACTTGTCAGGGAACGGGCCAGAGAACGGGCGAGGAGCCTCTCTGGCGGTCAGCAACGTCAGATCGAGATTGCCCGCGCCCTCATGCTCGATCCAGCCCTGGTGCTGGTCGATGAGCCGTCGATGAGCCTTGATCCGAAAACGCTCGCCCAGGTGTTTGAGGCCATTAAGCAGCTGCACGAGAGCGGAACAACGGTCCTGCTGGTCGAACAAAACGTTCGCGCGGGCCTGGCCATTGCCACCCACGGCGTTGTCATGGAGTCCGGCCGTGTGCGCATGCAGGGACCGGCAGAGCAGGTCCGAGAAGACCCTGAGATGGGCCATCTCTTCTTTGGAGGAACTCTCGCCGGGTCTTAGCACAAAGAAAGAGCACCCTTGAGGATGCCCTTTCTTTGCTAAGAGAGAGACGGGATTAAGCGTTCGCGCTGGCGCTGCCCACGGGTGCATCTTTATAGGCAGCCTCCAGGTCGATCTCAATCTTGACCTCTTCGGCTACCAACCAGCCGCCTGCCTCAAGCGCCTGGTTCCAGTTTAGATTCCAATCCTTGCGATTGATCTTCGCCGTCGCTTCAAGGGCAGCAATCTGCTGGCCCCAGGGATTTTTCCCCTGACCGTTATACTGGGCCTTGAAAGTGACAGGCTTTGTAACGCCGCGCATGGTCAGGTCGCCCGTGACGTTGTACTCGTCGCCACTTACATGTTCGACTTTTGTGCTCTTGAAAGTAAGGGTCGGATAGTTCGCTGCGTCGAAGAAATCGGGCGAGCGCAGGTGCGCATCACGCTTCTCGTCGCGCGTATCAATACTGGCCGTCTCGACCTGAGCATCAACCCAGGAATTGGCGGCGTTCTGCTCGTCGATATGCAGATGTCCGCTCAGGACCTTGAAGTGTCCCTTGACGGTGCTGATCATCATATGCTTTACAGAAAATGTTGCCTGTGAATGAGCTGGATCAATTTCCCATGCCATAGTAAATAGTCCTCCGTTTTTCTATGCTTCCTCGTACTCGGGCTAGCAACTCTACTAACTAAGACTACTATAACACAACCACTTTCAATTGTCAAGTAACTAAGCTATGGTTAGCGTTTTTCCTATCCGCAGGGAAGTTGCTTCTATTTGGGATTACCTCATCCTTCCCGCGCGAAACCCCCAATAATGTGGTCGCTCATAATATGCAATCATGGTATAATCTCTACCAACAATATAAAGTAAACAACAAGTGAAGGATACTTTTTATTTATGTTTACCCTCAACGATGTGCTCCAGGGCAATGCCGGTAACTTCTCCTTGCCGGACTCTCCCGATCCCGCTATGGTCTTCCGCGCCGCCCATCACGATAGTCGTCAGATCGGCGCCGGAGATCTCTTCATCGCGATCAAGGGAGCAAAAGTTGATGGACACGCCTTTATCCCCACTGCAGCGCGTGCAGGCGCGCTGGGCGCGCTTTGTACAGAACCAGCCACCGACGTACCGCCCGACTTTTTGCAGATCGTTGTGCCCGACGTAGTTGCCGCGTTGCACGCCACGGCCCGCGTGCGTACACAGCGCCAGGAACATACAACGCTCATCGGGATCACGGGTAGCAATGGCAAGACCAGCACTAAAGAAGCGGTCGCCGCCGTGCTCAGCCGCAAGGCACCCACGCTCAAGACGCAGGCTTCATACAATAACGAGATCGGCTATCCCTTGACGCTGCTGCGCCTGGAACCCACACATCGTTACGCGGTCCTGGAGATGGGCGCACAGTGGGTGGGAGAGCTGGCCTGGCTCTGCCGCACGATCACCAGCCCGAACTGGTCCATCATCACTAACGTCGGCGCGTCACACCTGGAGTTCTTCAAATCGCAGGAGCGCGTGACCATTGCCAAGACCGAACTGGTGCAGGCGCTCGCCACCGATGGCATAGCCATTTTGAACTACGATGATGCCAATGTACGTGGCATGAGCGCGCAGACACGGGCGCGCGTATTGTATTATGGAACGGATACCGCCGCCACGGTGCGTGCAAGCGCGATCGATGGCAATACATTATTTGGACGCAGTTTCATCCTGCACTACCACGGCCAACAGCGGCAGGTGCAATTGCATATACCTGGCGAGCATGGTATCGCCATAGCCCTGGCGGCGGCGGCGGCGGGCTGCGCGGCTGAGATGTCGCTGGACGAGATCGCGCTGGCCCTGGAGGCCCTCAAGCCCGCAACCGGCAGAGGCGAGATCAAGCCGGGTCCGTATGGTAGTACGATCATTGACGATACCTATAACGCCAATCGCCAATCGATCGTCGCCATCACCGATGCCATGCATTCTGCTCCTATAGCGGAGGGAAGCAAGCGCTGGGCAGTCGTCGGCGACATCTTCGAACTGGGACCCTTCGCACGCGCCGAACATCACGCCAGCGGCGTCGCGCTGGCACACAACGTCGACTACCTGGTTGCGCTCGGCGATAAGGCGCGTTTTTATGTCGAAGGCGCGCTGGAGGCTGGCATGCCTGAACAAAATACGTATTATTTTTGTGCGGATGTAGAGGACGCTGGCGAACTGGAAGCGGCTAAACGAGCGGTCGCCGATCTGCTTATCCACGAGGTCCATAATGGCGACCTGGTACTTATAAAAGGCTCGCGTGGTATGCGTATGGAGACGATTCTGGAGATGCTGTAGCTCTCAGGGCGACTCTTGCGGTCGCCTTGCAGGCCGCGCCATCACGTTTTTTCGTCGCCGTAAGTACACGCCTATGGGGGCAAGCCCCATCCCTACTCAAGAGTTGAACTATCGCATTGTAGACAGTTACTACTAGAAGGAGGCGAAAGTGACAGCAAAGAAGTTACGCGTTGGCCTTATTTTCGGAGGTCGCTCAGGTGAGCACGAGGTCTCTCTCGCCTCAGCACACTCGGTTATGTCAAATCTGGATAAAGACAGGTACGAGATTGTGCCAATTGGTATCACGAAGGATGGGTCATGGCACCTGGGAATAGAACCGGCCAGGTTGCAGGCAGCGAGCGTTCAGGGGGGAGCAGGCAATGAAGCGGACCAGGATGCAATGACGGCGGTCACGCTCACCGGAGATCCCAGCCTGCGCCGTCTCATTCCTGTGCAGAGCGGCGAGCAACTGCGCGATAATGGCGAACTGGATGTCATCTTCCCGGTCCTGCACGGCACGTACGGCGAAGACGGTGCGTTGCAGGGCTTGCTAGAGATGGCGGACGTGCCCTACGTGGGCTGTGGCGTCCTGGGCGCGGCGCTGGGCATGGATAAAGAGAAGATGAAGATGCTCTTCCAGAGCATCGGTCTACCCATTATCGACTACCTGGTCTACCGGCGCAACCAATGGGAGCGCGCGCCCGCAAGCATCCTGGATGCCGTTGAGCAGCGCCTGGGCTATCCCATCTTCGTGAAACCGGCTAACCTCGGATCGAGCGTCGGCATCAACAAAGCGCATAGTCGCGCAGAACTGGAGCATGCGATCCAGATCGCCACCGAATACGACCGCAAGATCGTCATCGAGCGCGGCATCACCTGTCGCGAGCTGGAATGCGCGGTGCTGGGCAACGACGAACCGCTCGTCTCAGTCGTCGGCGAGATCATCGCCAGCAACGAGTTCTACGACTACAACGCCAAGTACATTGACAATAAGTCGCAGTGCATCATTCCGGCGCATCTTTCCCAGGCGACCGCCGAGGAGATACGGCACCAGGCCATCCAGGCATTCCTTGCCCTCGACCTGAGCGGCCTCTCCCGCATCGACTTCTTCCTGGAGAAAGAGACAGGCCAGGTCTACATCAACGAGGTCAACACCCTACCGGGCTTCACCGAAATCAGCATGTATCCTAAACTGTGGGAGGCAAGCGGCCTTCCCTATCCAGAGCTACTGAATAGATTGATCGAGCTAGCAATAGAGCGTCACGCCGACCGGCAGCGCAATCGTACAAGCCTGTAGATGCCAGCAGAAGGAGGGTATATAGCGTGTCAGTCACTACGATCGAAACGGTCGCCGTCGAACCGTTAAATATTCCCTTGCGCGAACCCTTCGCTATCGCCACCGGAAGCGTTTCGGAGGCGCGCAACGTCTTGATCACAGTCACACTCAAAGACGGCACCGTGGGGTATGGTGAGAGCGCGCCCTTCACGCCCAGCACCGGCGAATCGCAGGAGACGGCTCTGGCCGCCGCCCACACCTGCGCAAACCTGCTCAAGGGACGCGACGCCGCCCAGTGGCGCTCCCTCGCACAGCTCCTGCAAAGCGTCCACTACGCCCAGGCCACCGTCTGCGCGGGCATGGAGATGGCGCTGCTCGACGCGCTCACCCACTCGTACGGCATCCCGCTGTACGTCTTCCTCGGCGGCGCCGGCTCCTTCGTCGAAACCGACTTGAGCATCCCTCTCGTTACGCCCGAGCGCGCCTACGCGATAGCGAAAGACGCGATGAGGCGCGGCATCAAACGCATCAAGATCAAGGTCGGAAGCAATCTACGCGAGGACGTGGACCGCGTGGAAGCGATCCGCAATGGTGCGCCCCACCTCGGTCTGACGCTCGATGCCAATCAAGGTTACACGCCCAACGAGGCGCTGCTCTGTCTCGAAGCTCTCGACGATCGCGACATCCGCCCGCTTATGATGGAGCAGCCCGTGCATAAAGACGACTACGAAGGGATGCGCTACGTCATGCAACACACCACGGTCCCCATCGCCGCCGACGAGAGCGCCGACAGTCCCGCCTCCGCCGCCCGCCTGATCACTATGGGCGCCGCCAACGTTATCACCATCAAACTTATGAAGAGCGGCATCGTCGGCGCCCTTGATATCGCCGCCCTCTGCCGCGTCTACCACGTCCAGCTCATGATAGGCGCCATGATCGAAACGCGCCTCGCGATCTGCGCCTCCGCCCATGTCGCAGCGGGCCTGGGCGGCTTCCAATTCGTCGACCTGGACACACCAATGCTGCTCGCGGAAGATCCCTTTACCGGTGGCTACCAGCAGCGCGGCGGCGTGTACGATCTGGCGAACGTGCAGCGAGGGCTGGGGATAGAAAGAAACCGCTAACGGTACGCCTCGGCTTGCAGGCTGAACAGCTCGGCATAGCGACCACCCAGCGCCATCAGTTCCTCGTGCGAGCCGCTCTCCAGCAGGCCACCGCGCTCGATGACGAAGATGCGATCGGCCAGGCGCACCGTGCTGAAACGATGGCTGATAAAGATGGCGGTCTTGCCCTCGGTTAATGCCTTGAAGTGCTCAAAGACCTCGTATTCGGCCTGGGCGTCGAGCGAGCTGGTCGGTTCATCCAGGACGAGAATGCGGGCGTCGCGCATAAAGGCCCGCGCCAGCGCGACCTTCTGCCACTCTCCGCCGCTCAACTGCGTCCCATCCTTGAACCAGCGGCCGAGCATGGTATCGTAACCATTGGGCAGGCGCTCGATCACAGCGTTGGCCCCGCTCTTGCGCGCCGAACTTCTGACAAGATCGGTATTCTCTATCTCATCTATACGCCCAACGCCGATATTTTCGCGTGCACTCATATAGTAATTGACGTAATCCTGGAAGATAACACCGACCTGCTCGCGCAGCTCTTTGAGATCGTATTCTTTGATGTTGCGACCACCGATCAGAATCTCGCCCTCGTCGGGATCGTAGAGGCGCGTGAGCAGCTTCACAAGCGTCGTTTTGCCCGCGCCATTGCGTCCCACCAGCGCGATCGCCTCGCCAGCCTTAATAGTAAAACTGACATGTCTTAATGCGGCCTGCGTCTCGGGGTCTTTACCGGGATAGGTAAAACTGACATTGCGGAACTCGACATCCAGCCCCTTGACATCCGGGGACGGCTCGACGGGTGTTGGCTCGGGCGGCGATACAATCTTCGGCTCGTATTCCAGGAATTCGAAGAGCGTCCCGACATAGAGGTTGTTCTCATAGGTGTCAGAGATGCCGTTCAGCAGGCTCTGAAAGCTCTGGCCCGCCTGTACAGCCGATTGTGTATAGAGCAACAGTCCTCCCAGCTTGATATGTCCCGCCACCGCCTGTAGCGCCACATAGATATAGATCGCGCTATTCGCAGCAACCGTCATACCGGACCATACAAAGTTCATGAGGTAGCGTTTGACCAGGATACTCTTGTTCTCCTCATAGAATTTATTGGCGAGCCTTGTGAATTGTTGAATGAAGAAGTTGCCCAGGTTGAAGAGCTTTACCTCTTTATTATAGGTATCGGTCGTCATCAACATATTGAAGTACTGCATGACGCGGCGCTCCGGCGATTGGCGGCGCATGCGCTGATAACCGATCCAGCCGTAGCGCGTGCTGGAGATGAAGGCCGGAATAGGCACGATCAAGGAGATGATAGCCAGCCACCATGCGAGGCGCGTGAGCAGAAAAATCATCGAGAACATGGTGATCGCGGTACGGGCCAGGCCAAAGGTCTGCGAGATCATCGTTACTGGCTGGTAGGTCGATTGATCCGTCGCCTGACGCATCTTGTCGTAAAATTCGGGATTTTCGAAAAAGGACAGGTCGAGCGTATTCGACTTCTCAAGGATCAGCAGTTGAACACGATTCGAAACACGTTCCTGCAAGAGTTGCTGCACGATGTTGCTGAGCGTCCCCAGCAGACTGGAGAGCAGGCTTATGCCCAGTTGCAGCAAGACGGGCACCAGGACAGGGTCGGCGCTGTGTATGCGAATGCCCTCCACCACTCCATTGATCACCAGGTTGGTGATCCAGACGCTGAAGGCAGGCGTGAAGCCCTGTAAAACACTTAAAATTCCCAGCATGATCGTGAGGAGCGCGCTGGTATCCCATACCAGTTTCAAGACACGCGGCAAGCTGGTAAAAGCGCCCGTTACCTGCTTCATGCTGAAACTCTCACGTGCCCTCTCCGATCTTCCTCCCCTGGCAAAGTTTACCGCTTTCATGTCGCTCCTCCGCTTTTCCTATCACAGTATACAGGGCAGAATCGGCCCTTGCCAAAAGTATAACCCGAAAAACTGCGCCACACATTGTTAATGACGACAGTTTTTCGGGCTCGTAAAAAGGGGAGGAGTGCCCTGTCCATTTCTACAGGTGGGCTTATCTCTCTTCGGCTCGATGAATATTAACCTTTTTGATCAGACATTGGATATGACGTCTGCCCATTATATGGGTAAGATGGCGTAGGATAGGGGGCGAAGGCTTTATTATTTTTATTGTTCCCACCTGTCATAGAAGCGGCGGGATAGCGTTGCCCTTCATCTGGCGTCGCAACGGCCCCGGCAAACGCATGATGCAGTGGGCCAGAGGGCGGCCATTGATTTCTATTGCTGGGCCCATTTAAGGCGTTTTTCCCTAAAACATTGTCGATGCGATCATTGCGCAGCTTGAAGGCACCCACCGACGACTGCAATTGTTGGGCCTGGCTGGCAAGGCGTTCCATGCTCTGTGCCACAGAGTGTGTAGTGGCGCTGTTCTGCTGCGTGGAGTCGGAGACAGCCCGCATGATCTGCATGACAGTATTCGAAGATATCGATTGCTGCCTGGCAGACTGGTTGATGACGGTAATCTCTTGCGCTTGCATTTCGACGACGCTAAAGAGGGCATCGAGTGATTTGCCTGCCTGCTGGGCCACAGTCGTCCCCGCCAGAGTCTCACGCTCCGTATCTCTCATGGAGATTGCCACAGCGCCAATGTCTTCGCGTACCGCGCGGATAAGCTGGGTGATGGAGTAGGTCTGAGCCTTTGCGTTCTCTGCCAGGCGCCGGATGTCGTCGGCGACGGCGCGGAAGCCCCTGCCACTCTCACCGGCCATCGCTGCTTGAATGGCTGCGTCAAGCGAAAGGCGATTCGTCTGATGAGCGATGCTGGCAATGATCTCGATAACGTTATTGATGGTACGGGAGCGCTCTCCCAACGTCTGCACCTTACTTGATGTAGCCTGCACATGATCCTGAATGCGCCCAATACCTTCAACCGTCGATTGCACGGACTGGCGTCCCACCTGAGCCGTCTGGCGCGCATCTACAGCAGTTTTGTGCAAAGACTGCGCTCGTTCGGCAACCTGGCGACTTACACCTGCCATATGCTCGACCTCGCGGGCCGCCTGGATGATCTGATTGATCTGGACGTCAGCCGACATAACCAGTTGCGCCGTGCGCTCCAGCGTCATCGTCGTGCCACCCTCCACTTCAGCCGCAACCGTTTGCACACGTACGATAAGATTGCTCAGTTCCTCAACCATGTAGTTGAATGAGTCGGCAAGCGCGCCCAACGCTCCTGCTGTTACCTCCGCCTCTATGCGCAGATCACCTTCACCGACGCCGCTTACCTCGTTCAACAGCTTCTCGACCTGGGCTTGCAGATCAGCATGCTGGTTCCGTGTTATCTGTAGCAGGCGCACAATATTATCCAGCATCATATTCATCGACTTTGCAACCTGGTTGATTTCATCGCGCCCCGGCGTCTCGGCACGCGCGCTCGTATCGCCCGCAACGATGCGTTCTGTGAGCCACGCCAGCCGATGCAACGGTCGTGTGATAGTACTATTTACAATCAAGGCGGCAAACAAGATGATGAATACCACGAAGAAGAGCGCGATGGCCGTAGCAATCAATACAGGCTGCGATAGCGATGGTCCGACCGCTGTCACCGTCTTGCCTGTAAGCACCGCGTCATCAACGACCTGCTGCCAGCTATTCTTGAGAGTCGAAAACTTGAGGTTGACCTGGTAGAGATTGGGATACACTTGCTCATACAAAGCATTGATCTGGGCCGGAGATAGGGCGGGGCGGGGCACGTTAGACCCGGGAGTCGGGAGGATGTAGTTCGTCTCTATACTCTGAAGCTGAGCGAGCACTTTGCCCTGCATGTCGTCATATCCGGGCCATTCCTTACCGATCACGAGGCTCAGCGCGTTGTGTTGATCCTGAATAATGGTGCTCATAGGATTGTCACGCTGAATAATGGTGCGGATCGTACTCATATTCGCAGAGGTCGAGAGATCATAGGTGTCCTGGTACTGATTCAGATTTTGCTGAAAGTCCGCCTCGCGGGCCTCAAGATCACTGTTAATCAATGCGCCCGAAGCGCCCAGTGAAGGGTCCTTCACATTCTGACCAAGGCTGGCAAAGATATTATTATGCAACGTCTGTAGCAGAGCATTCATACGCTCAAGGTTGTTTTGCTGTTCCGATGCAATGCTCTGTGCATCAAAACTCATTGATACAGCCTGACCGCGTTGAGTCAACGATTCCAGGTAGAAGTTTCCAAGTATGAGAATGATGATACCTGGTATGACCGCCGCAAGTGCAAATATGACGGCGAGGCGGCGGAAAATCGGTATGTTGCTCAGAAATTTGAACATAAAATAGTGATCCCTTCTCAAACCAGTAGACGACTTTTGGCATGGAACAGCCTCTCCCAGGCATGCTCTGTAATACAAATATGATGTGCACAATCCCCAGTTATACCAGGAGCCCATATAATATATGTTGGCTCGCCTACCTTGTGGAATAATGTACCAGATTATTATCTTCTGTCAAGTTGATGAGCCTTTCTATCCAGCCTTCGCGGCCCTCAATCACAGCTAAAGCGTGCGACATCTTAATGACGAAGCCAGTATCTCATCTATCTCTGCCTCTATTATATGGCTCCACAGGAGTAGCTATCCTCCGGTATTATTTTCCACATAAAGAATCTATTAAAAATGTATTAAGATTTATCACTCTTCTCTCTGCGACAGACAAATGACTACTAGCAGTACCAATGGCATGATGATTTCATCTGTGAAAGGCATTCTCGCTACAAACAGCCACTTCACTTTCCATATTACTGCGCGGGCTTGCCTTGTAGCCAGACAAATATTTTGCATATATATGCAAATTGCAAAATAGGTGCCATTTTTATTAGACACACGCATAACTTACATGCTATACTTCTTGCGTAGCCATCTTTTTTCAGCAGCACATTAACGGAGAACAGTTATTATGACTACGAGTGAACGTAGCTCAGAGACCTTCAGTGTAAAAAGCACACAGGAAAAAATTGCAGAGCTGCATGATTTACAGGAGGCCACCAAGCTAGGTGGCGGTCTGGCTCGTATCGAGGCTCAACATAAGAAAGGGAAGCTCACAGCGCGTGAGCGCATAGATCTCTTGCTTGATCCTGATACCTTCAATGAGCTAGACATGTTTGTTACACACCGCGCTACGGATTTTGGTTTAGATGAACAGCGAATTCCTGGCGACGGGGTTGTTACGGGGTATGGACAGATCGATGGCCGCCTCGTCTACGTTTTCTCGCAGGATTTCACCGTCTTCGGCGGCTCGCTCTCGGAAGCGCACGCCGAGAAAATCTGCAAGATTATGGACCTCGCGATGAAGAATGGCGCTCCCGTGATCGGCTTGAACGATTCGGGCGGAGCGCGCATCCAGGAGGGCGTGGTGAGTCTGGGGGCCTACGCCGATATCTTTTTACGCAATACCCTGGCCTCTGGCGTGATTCCACAGATTTCAGCCATTATGGGACCTTGCGCGGGCGGCGCTGTCTACTCGCCAGCGATCACGGACTTTATCTTTATGGTAGAGGAAACGAGCTATATGTTCGTCACGGGTCCCAACGTGGTAAAGGCGGTTACGCACGAAGATGTAACATTCGAAGACCTGGGCGGCTCTCGGGTGCATAACAGCGTGAGTGGCGTGGCGCATTTCTCATGCCCCAGTGAGCCGGACTGCATCCGCATGCTACGCCAGTTGATGAGCTTCATCCCTTCCAACAATCTTGAGGATGCTCCGCGCATTATTCCTACCGACTCGCCCAAACGCGTCGCGGAAGAACTGGACACCATCATCCCCGACAATTCCAGCAAACCCTATGATATGAAGAATGTTATCGGGCATATCGTCGATGACGGCGACTTTTTCGAGGTGCAGCCGCATTTCGCCCCAAATATCCTGGTCGGCTTTGCCCGCTTGAACGGTCGCTCCGTCGGCATCGTGGCCCAGCAGCCGCGCGTTATGGCCGGCTCGCTCGACATCAACGCTGCGGACAAGGCGGCGCGCTTCGTGCGCTTCTGCGACTGCTTCAACATTCCTATTATCACGTTTGAAGATGTGCCCGGCTTCTTGCCAGGCGTGGGACAGGAGCACAGCGGCATTATCCGCCACGGCGCCAAACTGCTCTACGCCTACTGCGAGGCAACGGTTCCCAAAATCACGGTGATTACGCGCAAGGCCTACGGCGGCGCCTACGATGTGATGAGCAGCAAGCATGTGCGTGGCGATATCAACTACGCCTGGCCGACTGCTGAGATCGCGGTGATGGGGCCGGAGGGCGCGGTCAACATCCTTTTCAAGAGCGAGATCGACGCAGCCGATGACCCGGAACAGCGCCGCAAGGAATTGATTGCCGAATACACACAGATGTTCGCCAACCCGTATATCGCCGCCAGCCGTGGCTATATCGATGAGGTGATCGAGCCCGCTATGACGCGCATCAAACTGATCAACGCCCTGGAGATGCTTAAGAACAAACGCGATACCAATCCGCCGAAGAAACACGGCAATATTCCGCTCTAAGCCTGGAGGAACGATGGCGCTCTATCCTCGGGTAGAGCAATCTTTTATCTGTCAACTCTTTGTAGACAATCATGAGTTATCCCGGTAACTGTTCAGGACTCATCAAGAGATACCGGGATAACTCATACCATATCCCTCGCGTCACGAGAAGTACATCCCAAAAAACCGATCCTGACCCTCGTTAACATAAAAGATGTTAGATCATGTCATGCAAATACGCATATTTCAGAGGGAGGCGTACTCAATGTCGACGGATACAACAGCAAATGCTGCAGGTGGGGGCGCACCTGTACAGATGGGCAGTATAGCGGTTACGACTCATCACAATGATAATGGTCGTACCGGAGCCAATCTGCAAGAAACTATTCTTACGACAGCAAACGTAAATCCACAAAAATTCGGCAAGCTGTTTGACCGCCAGGTCGATGGCCAGATCTATGCACAGATCCTCTACGTAAATCAGGTAAGCATTCCCAATAATGGTGTTCACAATGTTGTGTACGTGGCGACCATGCACAATTCGGTGTACGCCTACGATGCCGACGATCGCAATGCAACCGCGCCGCTGTGGAAGCGCGAGGTGATGCATCCACCGGTCTCACTGCCGGATGGACGCATAGGCGCCAGCGATAACTATCACGATATCGCCATGGAGGTGGGCATCCTTAGCACACCTGTCATTTCGCTTGAGCACAACGCTCTCTACTGCGTCGCTGCGACACGATCTGGCCCACCTGCTCCAGATGCTGCAAAAAGCCAGCCAGACACCCCTGATAGTATCAAGAATTACGCCCATTTCCTCCACGCTCTGGATCTCGCGACAGGGGAGGACCTGGTTAATCCCGTTCAGCTTGCAGCCAGTTATCCTGGACATGGATACGTTGCAAACCGTCGTGGAGATATCATTGAAAACGGGCAGGTGACGTTCATCAGTAACAGGCAGATTCAGCGCTCTGCATTGTTGCTAGCAAACGATACCATCTATATTGCGTTCGCGGGATACGAGGATACGGATCCCTATCACGGCTGGATTCTAGGCTATAGCGCTCAGACGCTGCAACAGGTTGCTGTATATAATACGACTGCAAATGGTGGCCAGGGAGGAATCTGGCAGGGCGGTCAGGGACCTGCCGCTGATAGCGATGGCAACATTTATGTATTAACGGGAAATGGGTCGCCAACTCAGCAAACACCAACTCCGGATGGCACTATGCTCGGAGATTGCGCGGTCAAGCTCAATCCAGGGCTCAGAGTTTTGGACTGGTTCCTTCCATACAACTTTCCAGATCTTTATAGCTCGGATAACGATCTTGGCTCGTCCGGTCCGATGCTGATACCCGGTACCAATCTCGTGATTGGAGGCGGGAAAGAGGGCAAGTTCTTCCTGTTCGACAAAAATAAGATGGGCAGATTTGTTTCAACAACGAATAACAATGCCCAGATTCTGCAGTGGTTCTACATCATTCTCCCCGAGGACCTCAATGATCCCTACACGATGGCATTCCGGAAAACGCACCATATTCATGGCGGTCCGATCTTCTGGACCGGCCCGATGGGCGCGTGGCTCTACATTTGGGCAGAGGATGATGTGCTCAAGGCGTTTCAGTTTAAAAATAATCGTTTCTTTACGACATCGATTCCGGCGAAGCCTGCCCCTCCCAATAAAGGTAAATCATTCCCTGGCGGCTTCCTGGGCGTTACGGCTTCAAAGGCTGCCAATGTGCCAATTGGAGACGAGATCGCTATGCCCGGAGGCGCAATATCGATCTCCGCCAATGGAGGAAAAGCAGGAACGGGTATTGTCTGGGCCTCGCATCCTCACGGACTGGATCCAAACGCAGGCATCGATGCAAACCAGCACGTTGTGAAGGGCATCATGCGCGCCTACAACGCCGAGAATCTGACGAAGGAGTTGTGGAATAGCGAGATGAATCCACACGATAGCATCGGCAATTTCGCGAAGTTCAATCCTCCCACCGTTGCTAACGGGAAGGTCTACCTGGCGAGCTTTGGCAGTGTGCCGATCCCTTCAGGAGGCGATATACGGAAGCTGCAACCTCCGGACATACAAAAAATCCAGGCCAGCTACCACTTCTCGGTGTATGGTCTTCATTGAGTCAGTAACTCTTCAGATCCTGCTTCCGGACTCCTCGTGGCTCCGCGCGCGACGCGGCTCGCACCAGTCCGGTGTGGTTGGCGCCAGGGCGGCTCGGGCCGCCCTGGCGCCAACCACACAAAAATAGCCAGGAAGTCCTCTTTCTCCCTTCATACTTTGCCTCATTCGCAGATAAGCATATACTGTACGCGTAGGCAGTGGCTCTCCTCGTGATCTATAGGACGAGGACGAGGAGCACTATGGCTGCAGATTTTCTGGCAGGAAAGGGTTTATGATGAACGCGCACCAGTTCTACTCGCACTTCTCGCGACGCTTCCTGCATCATGTTTTCTACCCGGCTCCAGTTCCGTTGCCGCGCACACGAGCATTCTGGTGGGCGCTGGGCGTTGTGCTTCTGGCTACGCTGCTCTTCGCCAGCTTCTTTATTCTCTATCTCACCGGATCGCAGGACGCCTTTCTGACGCACGCCGAAGACCTCGGCATCATGGATCAGGCGCTCTGGAACACCATCCACGGGCACTTCCTGCTCCAGACCGTCTGCAATAGCGTGACCGATACGAATTGCTACAGCCTGGGCGGCGTCTCACGTTTCGCGATTCACTTTGAGCCCGTCCTGCTTCCCATCTCGCTGCTGTACCTGTTCGCATCCACTCCGAAAGCGCTGCTCGTGCTTCAGACACTGATCGTCGCCAGCGGGGCTTTTCCCGCCTTCTGGCTGGCGCGCCTGCGCTTGAGAAACGAATGGGCCGGCGTGGCCTGCGCACTGCTATACCTTCTATACCCGGCCCAGCAGCAGGCTACGGTCTTCGACTTTCATGCTGTAACCTTCACCGCCTCGTTCCTGCTCTTCACCCTGTATTTTCTCTATACGCGTCGTACAGGCTGGCTGTTCGTCTTTGCGCTCCTCTCGATGGCCTGTAAGGAGGAGATACCGGGCATTATCGCGCTGCTCGGCCTCTGGTCCTGTGTCTTTCAGCACCGCTGGAAGAGTGGACTCGCCCTTACGTCGCTGGCCTGCATATGGGTAGTCGTTAGCCTGATCATGACCCACGCCTTCAGTCCAACCGGAGACTCGTTGCTCGCGTCCCGCTACGCCTATCTGGGGAACAGTCCCGGTCAGATCGCGCGCACCGTATTGCTCCACCCGCCCGAACTGGTGAGGCAGCATGTGCTCGAACAGAGCCACCTGTTCTATCTGCGCACGCTGTTTACCCCGACCGGTTATCTTGCCCTGCTGGCACCCTGGGTCCTTGTCCTGGCGCTACCGACGCTGGTCCTTAACCTGTTCAGCACGGATGTGCAGATGTATAGCGGCCTGTTTCAATATAATGCGGAGATCGTTCCCATTCTCATCTTTGCGGTAATCGAGGCACTTGTGCTCATTCAATGGATTATCCAACACATCGCGGCCTGGATAGAGAGCCACGTGGATAGCGGTGTGGACAGGCTGGTGAGAACGTGGCAAAGGCCGCTGAAGCGCATGGCCCTGCTGCTGCTGCTGGTGGGATATATCTTCTTCAACATGGTGCGGGCCGATGCCGTGCATGCCATCATGCCCTTTTCGCAGGGGTTTGCCTGGCCGCATCCCTCGGCGCATACAGCGCTGGCTCAGGCGATTCTGCGCGATCTACCTCCCACCGCTTCGGTCTCGGCCCAGTCCGCGCTCGTCCCGCATATCAGCCACCGCACCGATATCTATCTCTTCCCCTATGCCGATACTATCGCGGATTACGACCTGCTCGATGTGACCAGCGATCCCTACCCGTTTGTGAACTCACTGGACTACATCCGCGAGGTGAAGAAGCTCCTGCTGGGTGGGAACTACGGAGTCGTGACCGCCCAGGACGGATACCTGCTCTTGAAGCGCGGCCTCCCACCGCCAGGCGTCTCTTCGTACCCGGCAATGCGATTGGCAAATGCAATAGATGCTAGCCTGTTGGCGCCAAAGCTGCCCGAGCAATTTTGCTCCTACATCGACGCGCCTCCTGATAAATTGTCGTCCCCCGTACAGGTCGAGTTTTCACAGCCCGGTTCTCCCTCTGCACGCCTGGATCTCGTTGGATTCACGCTGCAGGCACCCGGCACGCTGAGCCTCTCGACCGCTTACCTGTCAGTTACGACGTCATGGCAGGTGAAGAGCCCGATAAAGACGCCGCTGCAACTGGTGGTCCTGATCAGCGATAAAAATGGCCAGGAGCACTTTGTGAGCAGAGACATCCCGTCGATCTTCTGGTGCCAGACCAATACCTGGAAACCTGGAACGATCGTAACCGTGACAAGCCGCGTTTTCTTCCTGGGAGACCTGCATCTTCCAGTTGGACCCGCGCATATAGCTCTCGCGCTGGTACCCCTGCTTCAATCTAGCAGTACAATGATGGACGTGCAGGCCCGACTCCCCCTACAGGTCCTCCACGCGCCAGCAACCGTCAGGTCGTCGCAGGACACGCGCGCTCTCCAATTGCTACCACTGACACTGGTTCCATAGGGGGAGAAGATAGCATAGCAATTCTCAAGCTTTTATGTCTATTTCGAAAACTATCTAGCGCGGAATCAACGAATTCAGCTAGAAAGGCAAACGCATCATGTAGAAGTGACAAGAGATGGAGAGATCGGCTATACGCCTTAATTTTGAAGATGGTATAGCCGATATAGAACTTCAGTGGAATAGGAAGAGATTAAGATCAGCAACACCATATCGTTACTTTCTCTTCTCTTTCTTAACCAGATCTTAACGATTTAGCAACTATTGTTTCCATGCAGCTAGCTGTATGCTTGTCCGGGGCCCATTGGGCTTTATGGAATCTATTACTGAATACTATAAATAACTAAATATGCAAATACCTGCATTTTAGTCATCGACTACTTTATCAAAGGAGCTGTAGTGCTATGACATTTTTACGGCGACGACTCCATCTCGCTACCACAGGCGGGATAGCATTGTTCCTTCTGCTTGCCCTCAGCCTTGTAACGGCAAATAACAATGCTTTCGCCTCTATTCACACGTCGAGCCTCTCTTCCTCCAGCGCGCAGGCAAGTCAGGCGACCGCCGCGGCGGCAAATACTGCTGTAACTACGTATAAAGAAGATAACTCCCGCTCGGGGAACCACACGACTGAGACAACCCTCAACACGAGCAACGTTAATCAGAGTAGCTTTGGAAAACGTGTTTCCTATCCTCTTGATGGGCAGTCGTATACTCAACCGCTTTACCTTCCCAATGTCACGATCGGGGGAACAAGCCACAACGTCGCCTTCGTAACGACCGAGCACGACAGCGTTTACGCCTTCGATGCCGACCAGACCAGCGCGGTCGCTCCGCTCTGGCACGTGAACTTCCTCAATCCGCCCTCGGTGGTCTCGCCCTCCAATACCGATGTCGCCTGTAACGACATGGTTCCAGAAGATGGTTTGAGCGGAACGCCCGTGATCGATACCAGCACCAGCACGCTCTACGTCGTCGTCATGACGAAAGAGGGTACCAATTTCATCTACCGCCTGCACGCACTCGACATCGAGACGGGCCAGGAGAAGCCTGGAAGCCCGGTGCAAATCTCGGCCACGGTCTCAGGCACAGGCAAGGGCAGCGTCGGCGGCAAGATCACGTTTAACGCCCAGACGGAGCGGCAGCGCGCCTCCCTTGTCTTTGCCAACAACAACGTCTATATCGCCTGGGGCTCGTTCTGCGACAACGATCCCTATCATGGCTGGATCATGAGCTACTTCTACAATGGATCACAGTTCACACAGACCGCGGTCTACAACTCCACCCCGACCGGGACGCGCGGCGGCATCTGGGGCGCAGGCGGCGCTCTCTCCGCCGATAGCAGCGGCAACATCTACTATGTCAGCGGCAATGGTGATTTCAACGCCAATACAGGTGGAGCAAACTACGGTGATAGCTTCGTCAGGCTCAACTCCAGCCTCCAGGTGCAGGACTACTTCGCGCCCTTCAATCAGCAGTGTCTGGAGAACGAAGACGCGGACCTGGGTTCGGGAGGCGCATTGCTCATTCCCAGCATGAGCCGCATCATCGGCGCGGGCAAGGAGGGGCGCATCTATGTGCTCAATTCGCAGAATCTGGGCCACTACAATACCGTCGCCAGTCCCTGCACTGACCAGACGCCCACCAACATCGATAAAATTGTACAGGAACTGCCTCCTTCGACCATCGGAGGAATGTATAGCAACGCCGCGTACTGGAAAAACGCCAGGGGCCAGCAGTACGTCTACTTCGCGGGCGCCAATGATAGCGCCAAGATGTTCGCACTGAACAGCAACGGCACGCTCGCTACTGCTCCCTCCTCGAAGTCACCGCAAACCTTTGGTTTTACCGGCGGCAATCCCACCGTCTCCAGCAATAACGGCGCCGCTGGCACAGGCATTGTCTGGACGGTCGATCCCACGCCAGCTCTGCGCGCATACGATGCGACGGACCTGACCAAACAGCTCTACAGCACCACGCAGAACACCGCGCGTGACGGCCTGGATAGCTATGTGAAGTTCAGCACCTCAACCGTTGCAAACGGCGAGGTCTTTGTTCCAACGAAGACCGCCCTCGACATCTTCGGGCTGCTCTCGAACAGCGGCGTAACACCAACGCCAACAACGCCGACGCCAACAACGCCGACGCCGACGCCGCCTCCATCGACACCTTTTAACAACGTTGGCACCAGCCACGACAATGCAACAACGAGCGCTAACTACGACAACGCGGGCAACAGCTACTCAGCCGAGGCTCTGGGAGCCGACGGCATCATCGCAGGAGGAACCGTTAATCCCGATGGCATCGCCTACACGTGGCCCGGCGCCAGTCCGGGTACGGCGAACGACTACCAGGCAAGCGGGCAGAAGATAAATCTCGCGCCCGTCGCGAACGCCGACCACCTGGGCTTCCTGGGCTCCGCGACCAATGGTGCGAGCAGCGGTACGGCGACGATCACCTATACGGATAACTCAACCCAGCAGTTCACGCTCGGCTTTACCGACTGGGCCGTGGTCAAGCCTGTCTTTGGCAACTCTCTCGTCGCGGTAATGACCTACCGCAACACCAGGAGCGGTCAGCAGACGAAGACGAACTACCTGTTCTCGGCTACCTTCGCCTTACAGGATGGCAAGACCGTCCAGAGTGTGACGCTGCCGACAACAACGACCGGCGGCCAGCTCCATGTCTTCGCAATTGGCACCAGTTCGCTGAGTTCGCCCATCTACAACAACGTTGGCATCACCGACGACGGGACGATGAATCCAGGCTTTGACTCGGACAACGGCAACATCGCTCCCGGCAACTACGATGGCGCGTATTATAGCTACTCTGCTCAGGCGCTACAGGTCGACGGCATCACCCCAGGCTGGTCGATAACCAACAACGGCATCACCTACACCTGGCCCAATATTACCGCGAGCGAAGCCGAAAACTACCTGGCCAATGGACAGACGCTCGCCGTCTCGCCCGTCAGTCAGGCAAACAGGCTGGGACTGATTGGATCGGCGGTCAACGGCGCAACGTCCGGTACCGCAACGGTCACCTATACGGATAACACGACCAGGCAATTCACGCTCGGCTTTACCGACTGGACAAAGGCGACCGTCTCCTTCGGCAACAGCGTCGTCGCGAAGATGCCCTATCGCAATACGTACAATGGCGGCAGGCAGACGATCACGACGTACCTGTTCTCGACCAGCGTCGCGATAGATCCGAACAAAACGGTCAAGAGCGTGACGCTTCCGGCAACGGTCACCGGCGGCCAGATCCACGTCTTTGCGGTCGGCACCGGTTCGTCTACCGCGCCGATCTACAACAACGTAGGTATCACGGACAACGGCAATGTCGTCCCTGGTAACTTCGATGGCGCGGGCAACAGCTACTCCGCCCAGGCCCTGCAAGCTGCCGGCCTCAACGCGGGTGACAACTCGTTCGATCCAACCCGGACGGTGACCTTCACCTGGCCCGGCGTCCCTGCCGGCACGGCGGATAACTACCTGACCCGCGGGCAGGTTATTCCGATAACGCCGGCGGCGAATGCGACCATCCTGGGCTTCCTGGGATCGGCGGCCAACGGTGCAACGTCTGGTACGGCGACGATCACCTATACGGATAACTCAACCCAGCAGTTCACGCTCGGCTTCAGCGACTGGACGCTCAAAGCCAGTACGGTTCAGCCTTCTTTCGGCAACCAGATCTCGTACACCGCGAACTACCGCAGCAATCCCCGCGCGACGGGTGGGCGTGAGAATGTCAAGACCTACGTCTTCTATGCCAGTTACACTCTGCCGACGAACGGCAAGACGATCAAGAGTGTGACGCTCCCATCGTCGGTGACTGGCGGACAGATGCACGTCTTCGCCATCACCACGAAATAATGCACAGGCCGGTGCCCGCCTCTAACGGACACCGGCCCTGCATACAGAGGGCGCTACCCATTCTTTTGCGAATAGGTAGCGCCCTCTCTCATGCGTAGAGCGGCAGATTGCTACTCCTTCTCGATCAGTTCAAGCAACACTCCGCTGGTCCCTTTGGGATGCAGGAAGATCGCCCGTCCCTCGGCAGCAATACGCGGCTGCTGATCCAGGACAGGCGCGCCCTTCTCTTTCATCTCTTGCAGAGCTTCGTCGATATTCTCTACTTCGAGGCAGATGTGGTGCAGGCCCTCTCCACGCTTCTCCAGGTACTTCGCCAGCGTGGAGCCAGGTACGGTCGGCTCGATCAACTCTATCTCGCTGCCGCCGGGACCGCCCATGGGGAGAAAGGCGATGCGCACCTGTTCGGTGGGCACCTCCTTGATCTCGCTCGGAACGATGCCCAGCGTGTCGCGATAAAAGGTGAGCGCCTGCTCGATATTACGTACGATAATCGCTACGTGATCAATGCGCTTCGGCATAGGTTTTTGCTCCTTTTTACCCTGTCGTATTCACTAATTGCCACAGTGAACAAGATGAAAATCGCTCTGCTGCAACCGCGATGGTACGGCGGTAAAGACGCCAACGCTATGCTGAATGGTACTGGTGAGCGTGCGTAACGCCATCAGTGCGCCGATACGCGTCTCTTCGTCGTAATGGAAAAGGTCCGCCATCTGCTCAAATTCAGCCTGCGTCAATACTTCATATGAGAGATCTGGCTTGACCAGGACGCTCAAATCCAGATCGATGTAAGACAGGCGATCAAGCTCTATGGTGGCTGGCTGGATAATGGCGGCGTAGGTATGAATCAGCGTTCGATCATTATAAAAAGCGCTGAGCATGTACCAGCGCTGTGGCCAGAAAAATTGCAGACAATTGCTCCTCAGAGGGCGCGTACCCGTCGCCCAGCGCATCGGCGTACCCACGGGCAGCCAGAGCCGTAAAAGATCGTTCGACTCTTCGGGAGCCTGCTCATCGCCAAGCTGCATTCCCTCGTTTAGTCTGTATGTTCGCCAGGATCCACGTAGCCCCTGGTCATAGCTACGACTCTCAACCAGAAAGTCTTGTTGCATGGTTACACTCCCTTCCTCAGCCCTCATAGTACGCAAATCTGTCCCCGTCGTCAAGCATCGATAGGACTTTCCTTCCGCCCACGGACATGTTTCAGGACCATTGGTGAAATGTATATGCTATATGCATATAAGTACAAAAAACATATATTTTATTTACTAAGTATACCATATTTCTTATTATAAGCAGAACAACGGTAGTTGCTGCATATATTTACGTGTTTTCCCCTGCAATCCTCTCAGGCAATATCTATTTCATTTGCTATCGACGTGTTGTAGAATAGAGGCACGTTTATCATCTGAGCCTTAGCACTTACGGCTGCCAGGAGCAGAAACAGAGTACACATGCGCTGTCCGAACTGTCAAACCATCAACCCACCAAA
Source organism: Ktedonobacteraceae bacterium (assembly GCA_034438015.1). Classification (GTDB taxonomy): domain Bacteria; phylum Chloroflexota; class Ktedonobacteria; order Ktedonobacterales; family Ktedonobacteraceae; genus JACDAE01. The sequence goes on from DAOTTD010000236.1 coordinate 28,485, forward strand.
CGCAAAGTTCTGCCTTGAGTGCGGCAATCGCCTCGTCGTCTGCCCAAACTGCGGCACGGTGAATCTGCCAATCGCCAGGTTTTGCATCGAATGTGGCACGCAGTTGCAGCCGAGGAGTGAAAACACCGTGCCCGCGGTAACGGCCCCACAGGTCGTCGATGCGCGCCCGGCAAGCAATGGAGCCGTGCCCACCGAAGTCCTGCTCCCGCCCGAAGAGCGACGCATAGTTACCGTCATGTTCGCGGACATCACCGGCTCGACGCCGCTCGCAGATCGCCTGGACCCCGAAGATATGCGCGCCATTCTCACCGGGTACTTTAACCTGATGACCGAGCAGATACGCAAGCATGGCGGCACCGTTGAGAAATATATTGGAGACGCGGTTATGGCGGTCTTTGGTTCTCCCATCGCCCACGAAGACGATCCCGATCGTGCTATTCGCGCCGCGCTCGACATGCATGCGGCTCTTAGCGAATTTAACGAGCGACGGCTGGCGCTGGACCCGGAGGCCAATCGTCTGCAGATGCGCATCGGTATCAATACAGGCGAGGTCGCTATCCCTGACAATAGCTCGTACCAGCGGCAGGATTTTCTGATTACGGGCGACGCGGTCAACGTGGCCGCCCGGCTACAGCAGGCAGGGGCACCCGACACCATTCTAGTAGGTGAGCGCACTTATCTGGCGACGCGCGAGGTCTTCGATTTTCGTCCCATCGCACCGCTGCATCTCAAAGGAAAGGCGGAACCGATCCTGGCCTGCGTCGTGCAGGGGCTTCGCAGGCGCACGCCGACCGTTACGCAGCATCCGCGCGGCATCGAGGGCAGATCGGTTCGCCTGATAGGGCGCACATTGGAGCTAACGCTGTTGCACGCGAACTTTGCGCGCGTCCAGGCCGAACGCCATCCACATCTCGTTACTATTCTCGGCGCTCCTGGCATCGGCAAATCGCGCCTGGTCCGCGACTTTATCGAGCGCGAACAGGAACGCGCCAAAAGCACCTCGGCTCTCAGCCACCATCTCCCCCTGAAAGTTCTTATGGGTCGTTGTCCGCCATATGGCGAGGGCATCACGTACTGGCCCCTGGTCGAGATCCTGCGCTCGCTCCTGCAGGTCCAGGACGATGATAACCTCGACGTGCTCCAGCAGCGCTTCGTAGAGTTTGTGCGGGACATGCTCAACAATGCACAGCGCAGCGAGTCGACGGATGAAATCGCGGGGACCATTCTGCGCAGCATCGGCAGGGAACTGAGCGGCAAGCTGCTCCTTCCTGAAAGGGAGCGGATGAAACGCGAGAACCAGCTCAGCACACACAATGTGAGCGTCAAGCAGACTGGCACCCAGGTAGCATTATTGCGCGCCTGGCGCGTTCTTCTTGAGTCACTGGCGGAGCAGCAGGCGCTCATCATCGTGGTAGACGATCTGCAATGGGCCGATGAGGCGCTGCTCGATCTGCTGGAATATCTCACCGACCGCATCTCGTCGGTCCCCATTCTCTTCCTTTGCCCGGCGCGCCCCGATTTCTTCGAGCGCCGGCGCGATTGGGGCGGCGGGCGGCGCAACTTTACCACCATCGAACTGGAATCGCTCTCGCGCGAGGAGAGCAGTGAGTTGGTTGACGCGCTGCTGAACACCACCGATCTGCCGGAGGTCCTGCGTCACACCATTCTGAGCCGGGCGGAGGGCAACCCTTTCTTTGTAGAAGAGATTATTCGCATGTTTATCGACCAGGGAGTACTGACCTGCGAAGAGGATCACGAGCATGGCATCGAATGCTGGCGCCTCGGGACAAACAATGAGACGCTTCTGCGCGACCTGACTAAGCCGGGCGAACGTCCCGATGACACTCTGATCAACATGCACTACGTCCTGCCACTGCCACGCGTCCCCGATACTATTCAAGGTGTCCTGGCCGCGCGCGTCGATCTGCTCAATCCGACCGAGAAGCTCATCCTTCAGCACGCGGCTGTGGCTGGTCGCACCTTCTGGCTCTCCGAACTACAGCTTCTCGCGCCCGATCTCAATGCCGCGACTATTCTGGATGTGCTGTCATCGCTGGCTGCACGCGAGTTCGTGGCGGAGTCGGAGAGAGGTGTACGCAGCCCTGTCGAGCACGATCACACCTTCGCCTTCAAACACGTGTTGATCCGCGACGTCGTCTACAACAATATTCCGCGTATGCGCCGCTCCCAGGAGCATGCACGCATCGCACACTGGTTGGAAGAGACGGCAGGCAACCAGCAGGCTGCCTACGCTGAGCTGCTCGCCTACCACTACCAGCAGGCCCTGGCTACCTGGTCTATAGGACTGTCGATGTCGTCGATCGAAGCGCACAACCCTCTTGATATCACGGAGCCTCCACTGCATCTGACACGCCCGGAGCTGCGCCGCCGCGCCATCAAGTACCTTACTCTAGCAGGCGACCAGGCATTGAATACCTATTATACGATCCGCGCCCTCCAGGCATATGGCGATGCTTTTGACCTGCTCACTGACAACGAGGCCGATCTGCCCGATCTCATCGCCCTACACGAACGCCTGGGCGATGCTCACTTCCAGCGCGGCAACGAGGACGAGGCCTGGCAGGAGTACCGCAAATCGCTCCGTCTCGCGAACGAACATCCCGAGGTTGCTGCTGTGAGCGGTATCATGCCGCTCTACCTGTACGAGCGCCTGGCGGAACTGGCAGTGCGCTGGACCAGCGACTTTGACAGCGTGCCCGACCTGCAAGAGGCGCGCGGCTATATCGATGCAGGGCTTCAACTCCTGGAAGGCAAATCGCTGAGTCGCGAGCGCGTCGCCTTTCTCACCTACCAGGCATTCTGGTATATTCGCCAGTTGGAGACGGCGACCTATGCGCACAAAGCAGAGCTGGCGGAGCAGGCGCTCTCCAGCGGGCACGATGCGCTGCGCCTGGCCGAGGAGCTGAATAACGCCAGCGCGCTCTCGCTAGCCCTGGACGCGCTGGGCTTCATCTACGGCGAATATCATAAATACAACGAGGTTCATCAGATTCAGCACCGGCGCCAGAAATTGGAGGAACAACTCACCGATCGCGAGGAGCTTTACGATCTCTATATCTCGCTTGGCAGGTCACATGAGCAAGTAGCCGACTATTCCGCTGCACTCATGTGGTTTGGGCGCGCGTGGAGCAATGCACAGACCATGGAGAGTCCAACCATGCTGCTCACAAGCATGACCGGGCGTATGCGCGCCTGGCGCCAGTGGAATCGCTGGGAAGAGGCTCGCCTGGTGGCCTTCGATATATTGCGCCTGATCGAGCAGTACCAGCAGGATGAAAAGCGCCAGTTGTGGGCGCTGGAGACGCTGGCAACGATTGCTTATCGTATAGGTGAGCAGGAACAAGGCGATCAGTACACGCGCCAGTACAAGCGCCTGATCGACCAGCAGATAGAGCGCTCGGGCGAAGTCGCTCGCAGCGCATTATCCACAACCATGCATGCCATCTACATGGCGCGCGAAGATTGGACACGCGCCGCCGCCGACTACAAAGAGAAGTTTCAACGCAGTGAGCCCCTGCCTTCGCCAGAGGTCTTATCGACGCTGGCCGAGCTGCTGGTGATGACCGGAGAGAGCCAGGAGACCCAGGCCAGTACCTGTGAACGTGCGCTTACGCTGGCGGAGGAATCGGGCGCGCGCAAAAGCTACGCCATCGCCCTGCGCGCGCGGGGCCGCATGTATATGGAACAGCAAGAGTGGAAGCTTGCCGAGCAGGATCTCAGACATGCCCTGCGCCGCTGCGAGGTTCTCGACCTGCCCTGGGAGCGCGGCAATACGCTGTACCAGTTGGGGATGCTCTACAAGCGCCGCGCCCTGGCCCCTAAAGAGGAGAAGCAGAACAACCGCAACGCCGATCTGGAACGCGCTCGCTATCACTTCGAGCAGGCAATGGGCTTCTATGAAGCGCTGAATGCTCGTCCCAACATCGAGCGTGTGCGCCTGGCGCTGATGCAGGATAACACCGCCCGTGTGTAGAGGAAAGCGGCTAAAAGGTTCCCCAACTCAATCACGAGGGCATTTCCCATAGCGACGATGTATGCCACAACTGCGTAGAGTCCCACACGCTGCCCATATCCGGTGGCAGCGTAGAGATGTGGATCTGCGCAAGGTTCGCGCCTGCTGCTTGCAAGCGCTCGCGAACTCCTTTGAGGGCAAGTCTGGGAGTATTGTTCGTGCGACTGAGATGCGCCAGCCATAACCAACGCACGCTATCAGGACGCCAGGTGCGTAGAACAGCATCGGCGGCCTGGTCGTTAGAGAGGTGGCCTGTGCTGCTGAGAATGCGTTGCTTGAGAAGCAAGGGATAGGGGCCGCGCAGGAGCCGCTGGCGATCGTGGTTGGACTCAAGAATGAGCAGGTCGGCCTGACCAATCATGGCTAACATCTCCGGCGTTACCTCGCCGCTATCAGTCACGATGCAGACGCGACAACCCCCAGCGCTCAGCAGATAGCCACATGGTGCAATCGCATCGTGCGAGATTGGAAACGACGCTACCTCAATGTCGCCTATTATCTGGCGCGTTCCTACCGGCAAAGCCAGCGTACGCCCGACATCTTCCATACGCTGCACGCCGGCTTCGCTCTCCCGTACACCAATCTGCTCTGCAACACCGGCCTGTAGATTGTTGGCAGTGACAGGTTCGGCGATCGATATATCTTGCACATCACTTTCCATAGCCGAGACGAGCACGCCCGAATCCGTGCGCCAGTTGCCGGAGATCAGGCCGTTCTCCAGCGCTTTATATGTGCGGGGATCGGCGATTACAGGAATAGCATAGCGTTTCATCAATGAAGGCAGGCCAATGACGTGATCGCTATGTTCATGTGTAACCAGAACACCCTGGAGCTGGGACGCCCGCACGCCAACCCTGAGCAGCCGCTCCCGCAACACATTGCCGCCCAGTCCCGCATCGACCAGGAGCTTCGTGCGACCTTGAGGACCAGCCTCAACCAGTAGCGCATTACCGCTACTACCACTACCAAGAGAAACCACGCGCATAATAGCAATACCTTATATACCAAGCAAGCGTTGTGCATTGCCGCCCAGGATCATCTCCCGGCTCCCCTGATCCAGGCCGGACTGCTCGATGTGGTCAATCACGCGGCGCTGGCGCAACAAAGCGTAATCGCTGGCGAAGAGGATGCGGTCCGCTCCAACGAGCTGTGTCGCCACGGGTAGAATGGCCGGGCGGTAGAGATAGATCGTTGCAGCCGTATCATACCACACATTGGCGGCGACGCGTTGAATCTCCGGCATGAGACAATAGAATAGCAGGCCGCCGCCCCAATGGGCAGCGATAAAGCGCACATCGGGAAAGGCCGTGAGAAACGTCACCACGTCCTGTAGCGAGACATCACCTTTGCCGGGATAAAGATGACCAACCGGTTCGCTACAATGCGAGAGCACCAGCAAACCGCGAGAACGCACAACCTCTATCAACGGAGTAAGCAGCCCAATATCGCTGAGCCTGTATCCCTGTCCGTGGGGCATAAGTTCTCCCCATCCGATCATGCCAGCGGCGGCACAGCGCTCCAGTTCGCGCACAGCCCTTGTCCCGGACAGTGGTTGAACGACCGCCATACCATAGATGCGCCCTGGGTAGCGGCGCATCGCGTCGATCACATAGCTGTTTGTCTCTTCAATCAATCCAGGATCTGTCCAGCCAAATGAAAAGGCAACTGAAGCATCTACGCCCGCCACATCCATCTCCGCCACCAGATCGTCCGCCGTCGCCGTCCGCGCGCGTGTGTCCGCATACAGAGCGTTGAACCAGGGATCACGTTTGCAATAGAGTTCTCGTTGTTCGCGCACATGAGGAGGGAAGATATGCGTATGAAAATCTATAAGCATGTTCTATTGCTTCCTCCATAAATACAAAGAGAGCTCGTTTCATTCTAACGAGCTCTCTTTCAGTGATTTCTGGTTCCTGAACGAGAGAAGCTACCTCAATTTTGCCGAGCGCGGCGCACGAGCGTCGCAGAGCAGACCCGCTCCACTTGCATGCGGCTGGCGTGAGTCCGCGCGCGTCAAACAAGCCGTACGATCATTAGGGCTGCTTCGCTACGCCTGTTACCAGGTGTCCACGTGCAGTCTATCCACCAGGTCTTCTGCCTGGGATCTTGATCTCACACAGGAGATGGGACTACCCGTCTTGGGGGCGGCTTCGCGCTTAGATGCCTTCAGCGCTTATCCCTTCTCGACATAGCTATCCAGCGGTGGAGTGGGCACCCCAACTGGCACACCAGCGGTCGAGCCATCTC
>DAOTTD010000237.1:0-11108 GCA_034438015.1 Ktedonobacteraceae bacterium
CTGTATTACCCGATGTAGGTCTGTAATGGATTCTGCTGACCGACACGCGCGGTACCGACAGAGGGATAAGTGCAGAGTAATCGGCATGAAACCTGACCTGTCCGGGGGGAAGAGCAACAGCATACAAGGTTTCAAAGACTGCTGTGGTTGTGCTGATGCTGACCGAAACAGTAGCCGAAAGAAACCAAGAGTATGTGGAGAGCCGTATGCCGCTACAAACGGCACGTACTGGTTCGGAAGGGGGGGTACGAGTGACCCAGTCTAACTGGGCAATCGGCCCCTACCTTACCATATCCCAGGTGAAGTGGCTCTAGAACACCCTTTGTTGACTTTGCTCTTCCCGCGATGAGGTCAGATCTCCATGATCCCTTTGGCAAGTAGGCGACGAAATCGAAATGGCTTGTGAGGCTGCCTTATACAACATCGTCTGCTTGCTGAAATCTCGTTGTGCAACCCGTGGGCTCTACAACGCACCTGAGGGACTGTCGCTCTTTGAGCTCATGCACTGGCTGGGGCATACCAATCCCGCTTCAACACAGCAATATGTGAGGGTCAAGCCAACAAAACTGGCCGTTTCCTATTCGAAAGCAGAACACAATAGCCGGTTGGTGGAAGCATTAGTCGATACCAAAGCTGATGCAAATGGCGAGGTGAACATTTATTATGTCTTAGGTGAGCATGGTCTCTGTGGGAATCCTGATTGGGCCTCGTGTTTGTATCGGATGGCATGCATCAAGTGTCCATTTTTTCTACCCAGGGATCAGGCGTTTCTCATCGAGTCGAGGAACACGGTCAAACGTTTTATGGAAGTCGTCGATCTCACCGATGAGGAGTTGAGCGCTGTCCAGGATGATTACGACAAACTAGAAAAAGCAGTCGAGCGAACGCAGTCTCTTCAGGCTCCGACTATGCTCCGAAGACGGGCCAAGGGGTCGAAAAGCCGAGGCATTCCACTCCCTGTCTTAAACAACATCCAGAGAGCTGAAGAACATCAGGATACTGGCACGATGTGATATCATGAGGAGAGATGATTTCTATTCGGAAGAATCTTCTGCACATCTAACGCGGCACAGCGCTCATGAATGACTTGCATTCTCTCTCTCCTCCTGCTCTCACTCTTTCGTGATGACTGGCGTGAGGTGCGGTAAGGCGGACAACTTTCCTCCGCGTGCTCGGCCCTTGCGGGTGGCAACATTCTTCTCTGCTGGACGCACCTGGATCGGCTTCCTTCTTCGGACTCTGAGCACCAACGGTCGACCGACCTCTGCTTGCCAATCACCTTCCCATTCTATCTCATTTTCATCCTCTTCTCTGGCTCGCAGAGCCATCGTGCTTCCTTCGATAACAGGTATATCATCACTGGCTGCGATTTCAACCAGGTACGGCTCTGGCGCGTCGATGAACCTGGCCGTGCCCATCTAGCAGGAGCATTTGCTACCAGTACACATCTGGTAGCGGCCCGTTGGCTGGATGATCGTCATATTCTCCTAGCCGACGATGCTGGACCAGGGCAGTGTCCACGTATTTATAAATTACGGCTAGAAGATTGAGGAATTATCGTACAACATGTATACTGGAGACGCGATAGGTCGATCTTGCACCCACCCGGCGCAACGACCAACCACACACGATCTTGTAATTCACGCTAGAAAAGAGTACAGAGCATGTTTGATGCCGGTCAATTAGTGCGTATTCGTGAGCGAACATGGCAGGTTCTCGAAGATCATGCAGGTCATGGCAGCAATGACCACACCCTGCGCGTACGTGGCGAAGATGGTGAGGTTCGTGGAGTTGAGCGAACATTTATTTATAGCCCAATTGCTACCAGTGAGGGCGAGGATGCGTTTGAGGAAGATGGCGGCCTGGAGCGTGTAGAACTGCTCAAAGCTCCAGAACTGCTGTGGCGACCGGGCACTCCTCCAAGCATGTGGGAACGCCTGCATACCGCATACCGACTCTCGGCTGCTCACAGTACTGATAACCTGCTCGGCCTGGCTGGCTCTCGTCTCGTGATTGAAGCCTATCAGCTTGCTCCTGTCTTGCGCGTAATGTCAGCTCCTCAACAGCGCTTCTTGCTGGCAGAAGATGTGGGAATGGGCAAGACGATTGAGGCTGGCTTGATCATGATGGAGTTGATTGCGCGTGGACGTGGCGATCGTGTCCTGATTATCGTTCCGGCGGCATTACAGGATCAGTGGGCCGATGAGCTGCAAGATAAGTTTGGTCTGCACGATTTTAAGGTGCTCGATAATGACTATCTGACCCGAGACCTGATTCCAAACCTGCCTCCAGGCGCGAATCCCTGGTACTATGCCAACCGCGTGATTACATCGATCGATTATGCCAAGCAGGAGAAGGTTCTGCGAGCTTTGCGCAAGACGCGCTGGGATCTGGTGATTGTGGATGAGGCACACTACCTGGCTGAGTCGGGCAACGAACTGAAACTCGGACGTACGGATCGCAGTCGCTTTGGTGAAATTATCGCTCAATGCTGTGACAGCTTGCTCTTGCTGACAGCAACTCCACATAATGGCTATGCACAGAGCTTCTACTCGCTTCTTCGTCTCCTGGATGATGCACGCTTTGCGAGCGCGGGAGACCTCAAGCGCGAGACGATCCAGCAGGTGGTGATTCGTCGCTCGAAAAACCAGATCTTCAAGCAGGATGGTACGCGCAAGTTTCATGATCGCGAGATTTATCATATCGAACTCTCTATCAACGACCCGGCGATGAAGGCGCAGCGCCAACTCTACGAGGAACTGAACAAGTATGTCACGAAGTACTGGCGCAAAGTGAAAGACAAGCCTAATGCTCGCGCGACCGTCGGTTTCGCGCTCACTCTTTTGAAGAAGCGCTTTGTCAGTTCGCCCCAGGCGATCCGCAATTCGTTGCAGACGCGCCTGGACGGTCTCAGCGGGGAGGGTATGGCTCCCGATGCCAGTCATGGCCTGCTCAATTCTTACCAGATGGGTGTAGCTCTGACGGAGGCCCAGCGCGAGCGGGTTGAGCGGCAGGTGCTGGTGAGCACGAATGAGAAGGATAGCAGGGAACTGGCGGATGAGAGGCGTCGCTTGAATCGTTTGCTTGAACTGGCTCGCAAGGTTGACGCGGAACACGATTATAAGGCGGCAGTCCTGAAACGCAGGCTAGATACGTTCTGCAATGAGCAGGGTCGCAAGGTGATTGTCTTTACCGAGTATAAGGATACACTCGATTACCTCTATGACTATCTGGTGACGCATGGGTACGCGGATCGTATTGCGGTGATGCATGGCCATCTGAACCGCGAGACGCGTGCGGCCCAGGAGCGCAAGTTCCATGAGCAGGGCACGTCTATCCTGCTGGCGACGGATGCGGCGAGCGAGGGGTTGAACTTCCAACATGGCTGCTGGACGATTATCCATAATGAGTTACCCTGGAATCCCAATCGTCTGGAGCAACGCAATGGACGCGTGGATCGCTGGGGCCAGCACCACAAGGTGGAAGTCTACAATATGATTCTTGGGGAGACGCTGGAGGGCAATATTCTCCTGCGCTTGCAGCAGAAACTGGAGGTCATTCGCAAGCAACTGGGCAACGTCTCTGATGTGTTGAGTGTGACAGGACCGCTCGATCTGGATAGCCTGCTGATGGATGGGGCCGCTGAGTATGAAGATGCTCCATTGCCCGATGCCGTTCAGGAGATCGACGACCGTGTGGGGGCTGCGTTACGCGAAGGTCAGGAGGCGTTAGATGCCTGTCGTGCTCAGTTCTTAATCGCACCTGGTGCTTTTGGTCCTGTAGAATACGATGAGATCGCACGCGCAGAGGCATTGACACGCCAGATCCTCCCTTCAACACAGGCGCTCACACAGTTTGTCACCACCACCCTCCCGCTACTCGGTGGTCGGGCACGCAGCATTGAGAACGACCCCCATCTGTGGATGCTGGATATTCCCCCAGAGTTGCGCAGGCCCGGTATGAAGACACGCTACGAGCAGGCCACATTTGAGCGTGATACTGCGCTGAGCGACCAGGAGCGCCCACCAACCATTGAGTTCATCGCACCAGGTCATCCCCTGTTACAGGCGCTCATTGCAGCCGTAAAGAGTGATGCGCGCATGGGCATTGGCCTGTTGAGCGGGCGTATGTCGATGCGGGTTCTGGAAGGCGTCCAGCGCGGTATCCTGTTTACCTACCTGGGACGCTGGCAGGATAAGCTCGGTGCGGTGGCAGCAGAAGAGATTCTTCCCTTCTTTATAGGAATGGATGGCCGCACACTTTTGCCTGAAGAGGCCGAGAAGCTGCTGGCAATGCGCGAAATCCGGCGCAATCCCGCACCTGCACTCCTGGCAACTGCGTATGAGCCGCGCTGGCGAGAGTTGCGCGACCGCGCCCAGGCGCTGGCAGGACAGTATTGCGCGGAGCGGGCAGCGACAATAGCGCTCTCTTGCCGCCCACAATTGGAGATTTTACGCCAGGATATCGAGCTCTGGCAGGAGGCACGCTTGCGTTATGTCGAGCGGTCTCTGGCCCGCCGTTACGAGGAGGAGACGCAGCAACTCAAACTCTTTGAGGAGAAAGAGGAGCGTGATCGCAGACGGGCGCAGGCAGCCGCCGAGGCGAGACGACAGAAAGAACTGAACTATCAACGCCTTGTGATCCAGACGCGGCGCGAGAGGTGCGAGGCGGAGATTGCGGCCATGGAGCAGATCTTTCCGGTACAGCCTGAAGCCATCGGAGCGTTAGTGATCGTACCAGCGGAGGAGTGTTGAGATGGCGCAAGCGCAGCAGGCGTTCGATACGCATTTTGAGAGTACGGCGAGTCAACAGGCCAGGGAAGCCAGTACTATTCTGATCAACCGCAATCTCTTCAGCAGCTACTACCTGGGCACGCTCTTCGACAAAGCGGTACGAGCACAGCAAGGCGAGACCGGAACCCGTATGCCCAGGAGCATTCGCCAGCGTCTACAGACGCGTTGGGATAAATATACTCCCACTCTCGGCAACAGTACAGGGTATGGACGCACGCGTGAAGCCTGGCTGGAGACTCTCATGATCGCGCTTGGCTACGAACCACTGGACCAGGCACGCGCCGAAGATTTCAAAGAAACGACCCTGCCTGATGGCTATTTCCTCTATCGTCCCGCAGATCCGGGGCTGGTGAATACTGAAAGAGGAGAGATGATCGCACTAAGGGAGGTTGCTGAAGGCAAGGGTGCAGTGTATGATCGCATTCCCTCTTCCATTCCAGGTAGTGCTGATACTGATCAACCAACTGCCGTACCCCTTTTTGATACCAGCGAGGCCGACACCATCGCAGAACCCGACGATGTGCTCGCACCTGAAGACGAGGGCAAAGATTCCGCCATCCTGATCTCGCTCCTGAGCTGGGGCACCGACTTTGACCGTCCCTTCGCCAGCCGCATGCGTCGCAGCGATATGCCGCACAAACTCATGGAACGCCTCCTCGCCTCCGGTGGCCCAGCACGTTGGGGCATCCTCTGCAACGGGCAGCGCATCCGTCTCCTGAAGCGCGACGTGGTGGCAGGTCGCCAGCAGTACTACGAGGTAGACCTGGAGGCGCTCTTCGATAACCGCAACGAGCAGGACGCCAATCTCAAAGAGCAGGGCTTCGATACCTTCTGGACGCTCTTCCGTGCCCAGGCGTTTCAACCCGGCGCGGACGGACGCTGCTTACTGGATATCCTCGAACAGGAGAGTCGCAAGCACGCGGAAGGCGTCAGTGCACGCCTCAAAATCAGCGTCTTCCAGGCTCTTGATACGCTGATGTCGGAACTGGTCAACCGCGCACGCACACTGAGCACACGACCAGTGACCCAGGAAGATACCGAACTGGACCCACAGATGCAGGCACGCCAGCAGCGCACACGCGAACTGGCAGAGCAGGCGCTCAAAGACCTGCCCACTCTCTATACGCAATCGCTGGTCTACCTCTACCGCCTGCTCTTTGTGCTCTATGCCGAGAGCCGCAACCTGCTGCCTGTTGATAATGCCGTCTATCGCGATGCCTACAGCCTGGAACCCCTGCGTACGGAGATCGAACTGCCGGGCGCAGAGACACGCTATCGCCCCGACTCGTTCCGTCTGTGGGAGACCTTGCAGGCGCTCTTCCGCCTCATCCATCGCGGCTGCAACACCACGCAACTGGTCGTGCCCGCCTACAACGGCAACCTCTTCGATCCACACAGCGTCTCCCTGCTGCACACGATCCGCATCTCCGACGACGCGCTCTATCGTCTGCTGCTGCCACTCTCAGTCACACCACCCACAAAGGACCGTGGGCGCGAGCGCATCGACTACCGCGACCTGGGCGTAGAACAACTCGGCGCAGTCTACGAAGGGCTGCTAGAATTCGAGCCACGCGTAGCAAGTGAACCCATGGTCGAGGTCCGTTACAAAGACGTACGCGTCATCATCCCCAAACGCGAGCAGCGCGACTACAAAGTCGAGCGCGACATCGAGAGCGGACAATTCTACCTGGGACGTGGCGCGGGCCGCAAGACCAGCGGCAGTTACTACACCCCGCAACCCCTGGTAGACTTCCTGGTCGAGCGCACCCTCAAACCGCTCGTGCAGGGCAAGAAACCCGAAGAGATCCTTGAATTAAAAGTCGTCGATCCCGCCATGGGATCAGGAGCCTTCCTCGTTGGAGCCTGTCTCTACCTCGCCGACGCCTACGCCCGTGCCGTGCGCGACCAGGAACGGCTCAACGGCAACCTGCACAGTAGCGACGAATTAGTGACGAGCCTGGCTGTGGATACTGCAATGGCAGACATGACAATCAACAGCGAGAGCGCGGAAGAAGAAGCCGAGATAGCAGTCCAGGCAGCAGAAGAAGATGGCGAACTGCTAGAGGATGCCACGCGCCCCTATCGCCGCCTCGTCGCCGAACGCTGTCTCTACGGTGTCGACCTCAACCCCATGGCCGTCGAACTCGCCAAAGTCTCGCTCTGGCTCACCACGCTGGCCGGAGACAAGCCACTCACCTTCCTCGATGCCAACCTGCGCTGTGGGAATAGTCTGATTGGAGCGCCACTCCAACGTGCAGGCCAGGGGCAGGAGAATATCTACACAATCTATACGATCCATCCAGAGGCAAACAAATGCCTTGCTAAAGAGCGTGGTGATACGCTCGCTTCGCGTGGGAATAAACGGGGAAAAGCATCGCTGTGGGACGAGGAAGAGAAAGAGGAGCAATACACGATCTTTGATGAATTGGACGATGTGAAGGATACCGTGCCGACCCTGGTAGATCATCGATGCATGATTGCAGAGCAGCCGAGCGATACAGTAGAAAATGTACATGCAAAGGCCGCTATCTTCCAGCAAGAGGTCGTCAACAACGAGAAGCGGCAGATGCTTGAGCGTATTTGTAATCTCTGGGTCGCTACCTGGTTCTGGAAGCAGCCATCCCAAAAGAAGAAACCAACTGACGCTGATTGGGTACCACCGCTCGACGGTCAGATATATCGTGAACTGGTGAGCTATATACGTGAGCAGTTTCATGAAGGTCTCGGTCAGTTCGTTAAGATCGATCCCCTTCCCTATTTCGCTGAAGTGGAGGAGATTGTCAAGGAAGTGTGTCCCTTCCACTGGGAATTAGAGTTTCCCGAAATCTACTTTGAACCTGATGGGAGGTCACGCACCAATCCAGGTTTTACTGCTGTGCTCGGTAATCCTCCGTGGGATCTCGTAATGACCAACTCTCTAGAGTTCTTTTCCACATATGATCCAGGTTTTCGTGAGCTAGAGCGTGTAAAAGCATTGGATCGTCAGCGTGATATCTTGAATGATGAAGAGGTAAAAGCAGAATGGGAATCATATGTCAGAAACTTGGATGCTCAAGTAGACTACTTTAGTTCCAGTGAATTATACGAATATCAAACAGTAGAAATAGACGGTAAACGTACCAGAGGACATGCCAACACCTTTAAACTTTTCTTGGAGCGCGCTCTTGATCTACTGCACAATGAAGGCGTATCTGGCATGATTGTACCTTCTGGCATATATACAGATCAGGGCTGCACTGGTCTGCGCCAACTCTTTCTCAATCATGCTCACATTGAATATCTATTCTGTTTTGAGAATAGGCGTGGCATATTTCCAATCGATAGTCGTTTCAAGTTCGTCCTATTAGGTGTTCGTAAAGCACCTGCATCCGCTTCATTTGATGCCGCCTTCATGCTTCATGATTTAGAAGTTCTTTCCGCACCAGAGGAGCATTCTGTTACAGTTCCTACAAAACTTATTCGTCGTTTCTCTCCCGATACTCTTTCAATCATGGAGTTTCGTTCACAACGCGATATTGACATCATTGCGCACATATACGGCAATTGGCCCTTGCTTGGAGAGACAACGTGGGATATTACATTTGCACGTGAATTTAACCTGACAGACGATCGGCATTTCTTCAATCAAAAGGATATTGGCTGGCCACTTTATGAGGGTAAGATGATACATCAGTATACCCCTCGCTACAGTAAACCGAACTACTGGATTGAGGTCGAAAAGGGGCAGGAAGAACTAGCACGTCGAGAAATCCAGCGTGCCGAGGATGCAGTGAAAGAATATTTACGCTCTCTATCTCATGGCAGCAAATCCTCTAAATCGCAAGCTAACCTCTCTGCTCTACTCAAGATGTCAGGACGTGGTCCCTTGACAATAGAGGATGTGCGGTTAACCACAGAAATCCCTCGCTTAGTATTCCGAAGAGTAGCATCCAACACTAACGAAAGAACAATAATCTCAACTATCCTACCAGATCATGTCTTTGCTGTGTACACAGTAACGGGTCTTGTTCCCTGGCAATTCAATGCTCAAAAAGCTGTTGCGCAATTGCGAGATATTCGGAGTTGCTATACGCCAACGCTGCAAGCATCTGAATTAATGTATCTCTGTGGGGTTTTCAATTCCTTCAGCCTTGATTATGTGATCCGCTTCAAAGTTACCACAGATGTAAACATGTTCCATATCTACCAACTCCCCGTCCCACGCCTCACCCCCACCGATCCCTACTGCCAGGCCATCGCCCACCGTGTCGCGCAACTGGTCTGTATCGGACCCGAATTCGATGTGCTGCGCAGGGAACTATTGGGCGATGTGAATGCGCACGTGGCAACCATTCTGGATGAGCGACAGAAATTGCAAAATGAGATCGATGCGCTGGTGGCACACCTGTACGGGTTGCACGTAGAGGATCTGGAGCACATCCTCTACGCGCCGTATACGTTCCCACTGGTGAAGCCGGTGGTCAAGGATGGTGTGATGGCGGCGTTTGGGCGGGTGGAGGAGTTGTTGGAGCGATGATTGGCTCGGCCTGGTTCACGCGCTTGAGAATAATGCGGCCAATTCGTTATCTAGCAATGTCGGTGACCCCAGGGATTATGTAGGACCTGCCGAGGTCTCATGTGTCGCGTGTCTCATACGACAGTGATGCGTTAGCTGGGAAGTCGGGGCAACCAGGCGAAAAAGCATGGTTGTGTTTGTCCCCCGTCCTCCTACCGTTTGCGATTTTTCTTGCGGGACTCTTTGACCATCTTGTTTTTGGCTTTCTTCTGCACAGCCTCGCGTTGGCGGTTTTCCCTGGTGGAGACCTGCGCGTGGATCGTCTGGTGTGCAGGTGAGGGAGAAGACGCCTCGGGAAGCTTGCTGGACCGTCGCTGCATGAGTTCTTCAGCCGAGAGCAGGCCAAACTCGACCTGCACATCGTCCCAGTCTCCCATGAGCATGAGATCGACGCACCTGGCCGCATATGCCCGCTCTATCAACGGAGCGGCCTCTCTGGCGTGGAGTTCCACCAGGGCCAGAACGAGAAAGCTATTGACCTCAGGATCGTTTTCTGCAAACAGCTCTAATTGCTCCATCAGGAGTTCCACACAGGCTGGACGGGCTTCTGGCCAGCGGGTCCCGATCTTTTCAACGCAGCTAATCGCGCTGATGAGGACCTCTTCATCAGAAGAAATGTCAGTGATACAGGTCGCCAGTGCTGGAAGGGCGGCAGGACCGATCATGCCAAACACCTCTGGCAGTTCCTCTGTCACCCAATCGCTCTCTTGCATCGTTTCGAAGAGCAAGAGGAGAGGCTCAATTGCTGCCTCGGCACGCAGTTGTCCAAGCGCTCGCCAGGCGTGGAGCGGTGCCCACACTTCCAGACTCTCCGAGTCGGCCCAGTTCAGTTCTTCATCAGTCGCCATACGGATCAGATCGGGAATATGTTCCGGGCCAAGCCCCAATTCCAGGTAGTTGGGCCAGTTCTCTGGAAGGCTGTTCTTCCCTTCCCCATACGTGAGCAACTGATCGACAGGCGGCATATAGCTTGTACGAGCGCTCTCCATGACAAAACTCCTTCCCTGTAGGTTTCCATACCACATAGCGAAAAAGTGCATCTCTGGAAGGGTATGATACCATACCGCCTGGCGCAGGGAAAGGAGGAGTTCTCCCGAGAAGATGGTCGTATGAATGGCGAGGTGATCTATGCTTAGACTCGTATTATATTATTTACATGAAAAGTATAGAATGAAGCAGTGTTATACGGAATTACATTTCAGAAGTGAATGGATGGATTCTAACTGCTCTTGCTCCTGCATCATCCCTAATCTTCGGTTCCGACTCGATGCCTCATCTGCATATTTCAAAGCCATTGCAAAATTGCCACGTTGCTCTTCCAGTGTTGCCAGCTGTATCAGGACCGTCGGTATATTCGCACTTCTTCCTACCTCGCGAAAGCAAACCAATGACTTGAGATACATTTGTTTAGCAGCTTCAAGATTGCCGAGTTGGTGTTCGATAAAACCGAGATTACTCAATATTCCCCATGCTAGTTCCATATTAAAAGCGGGTCTTTCTCGTCTTCCCGGAAAACGTTGATCAGGCAGGAGAGCTGAGCAATGAGGACAATTTGCACTACTTCACTATCAAAAACATGAGTAAGCGTTGAGTTTAGTGTAATATCCTTGAGGGCATTTCGTAACTTGGCAGAGTAAGGTAAGCTGATGCTTGACGAGGCTTAGTCCCCTCGGCAAGGAGATCAGCTTTATGATGCCATTAACCGTAACAGATCATCAGGCACCAGTCCCGTCTCCATCATATCAGCGTGGGCAAGCCCG
>DAOTTD010000238.1:0-20168 GCA_034438015.1 Ktedonobacteraceae bacterium
CGGTCAATGGATGGCCCGCCTGATCACGACGGGTGAGACGCCTGATGATATGCGCCCCTTCGCCTTCGAACGTTTCGAGAAGGGCAAGCCTATTCACCTGCGCTACCCTTCGGGCGTGCTGGGCTGACGAGCTGCGACGATTAGTAGGGATAGGGCTTGTCTCCATCCGGCCCTGGGGAGGGTGATCATGCCCATCTCAGAAGTGATGCGCTTTTTTTACCACCTCGTGAGGTCTGTCAAAGAATGATCTCCCAGAGAGAAAGCATACAAAGCTTGCGATGAAGGAGGAACAGATGCTCTCCATGCAGGAGATTTGGAAGCGCATCGAAGAGGGGTTCGATCTTATCTTTTGCTTAACCAAAACATCTGCTCCCTGCTTCCAAGGCCCGCTGCTCCCAATGAGACATTTTCCCTCCCTATCTCTCCAGACTCATGAAGAGACCTGTTGTGTAAGAAGTTCAGTCTGTTCGCAGCCAAAGTAGTCACAAACGCGCTGCCTGAGTTCTTGAGCGGTCAGCAGCCGAGTTGGCTCGACAATCGCTCGCTTGCCAGGCCGGATGGGGGCAAGCCCCATCCTTACTGAGGTATATTTCAAGATCTGGGCAGCATGTTATCAGCGGAGAGCTGCGCGAGCGACTTGCGCGCGGCCTGCGGGGTCGCGATGTTATATGCGACGCCGTGCATGTCCCTGATGACGGGTTCCAGATAGGGCTTCAATCTGGCATCGCGCTGGCAGAATGTATGCAGGACGTGCGAGGCCGTCTCTACCATCCAGGGCGATGTTTCGGTCAGCAGCAGCAGGCGCAGGACAGGCTCTATTGCGCGCTTGCCGAAGTGCGACAGGCTTTTCGCGCCGGTCCAGGCGACGGAGTGGTCAGCGTCGTTGAGCGAGCCCACCAGGACAGGTATGGCGCGGTCGTCGCCGATCTCGCCGAGCGCACGCATGCAGTGCCAGCGTATCCAGGGCGAGGCGCTCTCGCTCTCTTTGATTAGCGCGGGCACGGCGGCGCTCCCCAGGTGCACCAGGGCATGAAAGATCTGCCCGCCCAGTTGCTCGTCGGCGCCGGGCAGGGCCTTTATCAGGGCGGGCAGCGCAGTCAGATCGCCGGCATGACCAAGCGCCCGCGCCGCCTGCAGGCGTACGGCGGGGACCGGGTCTTCAAGCCCCTCGATCAGTACAGGGGTGATGCCGGGAAAGGCTCCCATGCCCAGGATGTACAGCGCCGCCTCGCGCACCGGCGCGCGTTTATCACGGGCACCCACCTGCAATGCGCGCTCGGTCCGGCCTATCTCCATACCTGCTCCGGGCAGGAAGAGTGTGCGCAGGCGCATCCTGGCGTGCGCGGAACGGATTTGGCGAGGAACCACAAAAGACTTTCCGGCCCAGCTTCCCAGCGCGATAAACTCTAGCAGATGGGCTGCCAGCCGGTCATCATCGAGCGAACTGATGGCGAGGATGGCGCGCGGGTCATCGTTCACGACCCAGTACATCAGGCGCCACGCCGCGCCACGCCGACCATCCGCCGCCTGGCGCGCCAGCACCTGGGGCGGCGTTTCTCCTACGGGCGGCGCCACATCAACAGCGGTCTGCCCCGCTGCCGCGTTTAAGTTTTCCGGGTCTAATTTGGATGAAGGATCAGAGAACGCCATATTTATGTCCTCCTTCAAGGTCAACTATACGCACAACAGTGGATACAATATACCTTCGCTTCGTGGATCTCTACTCCAAGATTGAACATGATAAATCCAGCTCTATGGTCCAGTGCTCCAGGTGTAGTGGAGAAATGGAGAGCCGCGTACGTTATTCCAATAGTATCCCGGTGAGGTATGCTACAAGAAAACACACACGGAAGCGCTGAATTCGAAAGATCATTTGTAGTATAGCACAGGAGATCAGGTTTTGGCAGCGGGGAGATCACAAAGGGCCTGCCTTGCGCGAGTCCATTGGCGTCTAGTTTTGGCGATGCAAAAATGTGATGGCGCAGCCTGCGGGGCGACCGCAAGGGTCGCCCCTACGCATTTCTATTTCCGTGCGTCCTGGATGGCGTTGAATACGCGTTCGGGCAGCATGGGGAGCTGGGTGACGCGGGCACCTACGGCGTCGTAGATGGCGTTGGCGATGGCGGCGGCTCCAGGGACGACCGGGGGCTCACCGACGCCTTTGGCACCGAAGGGGCCGCGCGCCGAAGGGATCTCTACCATAATGGCGGCGATGTTCGGCACGTCCTGGCTGTAGGGCAGCGCGTAGTCCATCAGGGTGGATGTCAGCATCTGGCCGTCTTCGTCGTACTCGAAGCCTTCGAAGAGCGCCCAGCCGATCCCTTGCGTGACGCCACCGTGGATCTGGCCCTCGACCTCGGCGGGATTGATGGCGCGACCGACATCCTGGGCCGCGACATAATCGAGGACGCGCACCTCGCCCGTCTCGGCATCGACGGCGACACGCACCAGGTGGACCGCGAACATGGGCGAGTTGGTGTTGATGGCGGCACGGCCACGTCCGTAGACTGGCTCGAACCTACCGGCAAAGCGCATCGACTCTGAGGCAATACGCTTCAACGCGACGCTTTTACCCGGCGCGCCCCTGACCACAACGCTCCCATCCTGGATCTCCAGGTCGTCGACCGAGACTTCCAGCATCTCGCTGGCGATAGTCAGGATCTGGCTGCGCGCATCACGGACCGCTGCGAGCACGGCTGGCCCCATGGTGTAGATCGTCTTGCTACCGCCTGTGGCACCGCTGTAGGGCATGGTGTCGGTATTGTCGTGCGCCACGTTGACGCTTGCCACCGGGACGCCCAGGCCCTCGGCGGCGATGAGGGCCAGTGAGGTGTCGGAACCGGTCAGGTCGACGGTCCCCACCATGACGGTGAGCGAACCATCGGTCTCCAGGCGACAGGCGGCTGCGGCGGGTTCGGTGCCGCCGGGCCAGCCACCGGCTGCCACGCCAATGCCAATCTTCCAGCCCTTGAGATCGGCTGGCGCGTCTTTATAGGCGGCACGCTCCGTCCACAAAGGATGCTGCTGCACACGCTCCAGGCAATCGAGCAGACCGATACGCGGCCACCTGTCACCACGGCTTGTTGGATCGCCCTCTTTGAAGCCGTTCTTCAGGCGGAATGCGATGGGGTCCATGCCCAGTTTGTGGCACAGTTCGTCCACCGCCGATTCGAGGGCGAACGCCATCTGGGGAGCACTGGGGGCGCGATAGGCTCCCACGCCGACCTTGTTGGTCAATACTTCATAGCCACGGAGATCGATGTTGGGACAGCGGTAGGTTGAAGAGAGCAGGTAGCAGCCCAGGCCAGCGGAGGCGCCAGGATAGGCGCCGCTATCGAAGACGCCGTTCCCTTGCAGCGCGACCAGCGTCCCATCGCGTTTCGCCCCCAGCTTGATCGTCATCACAATCTGGGGCGCGGGATTACCGGCCAGGAGATCCTCCTGCCGGGTGTAGACGAAGCGCACGGGCTTGCGCATCTGCATGGCGATGGCTCCGGCGAGCGGTTCGTACAGGCCGAACTTGCCGCCGAAGGCTCCGCCGATCGGCACCGATTCTACGTGTACCTGCCGTTCGGGCAGATTTACGGCCTTCGCGATCGACGAGCGCACGCCTAATAACGTCTGCGTGCTGGGCCAGACGGTCAACTGGTGGCCGGAGGGACTGGGCACGACGGTGATCGATTGCGTCTCCATGTAGGATTGATGAACGGGGCGCGTGCTATACGTGCGCTCGACGATCACGTCGGCCCCGCGGAAACCAGCCTCGATGTCGCCGGCGTGCACATGGGTCTTATCGCTCACGTTTTCCGAGAGTTCCTCTTTGTCGCTCTCATCCTGCGCGCTACCCTCCGCGACTGTCGCGTGCGCGCCGCCTCCGGCTATCTCGGAGACCTCGTCTTTGCTGCGCGAGCGGGCCGAGGGGGCACCAGGTTTGAGCGCTGCCTGCGGATCGATGATCACAGGCAATGGATCGTAGTCGACCTCGATGGCCTGCGCGCCGTCCAGTGCGGCCTCTTCGGTCTCCGCCACGACTACCGCGACGGGATGGCCGGACCAGTATACCTCTTCGCGCGCCAGTGGCGTCTGCGTGCGCGAGCTGCTGCTGGCGTTCGCGATGGGCAGCGTCTGGCCAGTGAAGACCGCGACGACGCCCGGAATGGCTTCGGCGGCAGCGGTGTCGATCGCTACGATGCGCGCGTGCCCGTAGGGACTCAGCACGAGCCGGGCGTGCAGCAGGCCGGGGAAGGTCAGGTCGCCGGCGTAACGCGTGCGGCCCGTCAATTTATCTGGTCCATCGTTCCGGCGTGTGGGACGGCCAACGGCGGCATGTGTAGTCTCATCAATTGTCTGTGTCATGTGAAAGTGATACTCCAATCGGGTTCCTAATTGCAAAAACTCTTGATCTGTTCGGATGCGTTCTGCTAGCATGAGAAGCGGTGACTGGCACTCTCGCTTCTTTTTTTATTGTGTCGATCCGTCCCAGAATACTGTAAGTTTCAGGATACCGGGCACTGAGGATTGAACATATTCTACCACGTGGGAGATATGTGCTGCGGGTACACAAATGTACTCTCCCGACGACCCATTTTCGACGAAATTTTTTGGGGTAGGGACCAGCCTTGGCACGTCCGGATTTATCATTCTCCTCTTCTCCACCAATTGGTACGCTCATCCAATCGAGATTCCACGTCGAAATTATTGCGCACGATCTCCCTACTGGATTACCCGTCAATCATCCAGGCCATTATTGAACGGATCTTTCGCCCATCGTACAGGATTCATGTTTCTGCAAAGATTGAGCCGAAAGACCAGGGGAAAGACCTCTTGACACTGGCCATCTTTTGCGCTATAGTTAGTTATATGAGTAACTAACCAGGTAAGTGATGAAGCAATGGAGTACTTAATCGACGAGAATCGCCCGATCTTTGTGCAGATTGCCGAGCGGATCGAAAACGACATCATCGCTGGGGAACTGCCTGAAGAATCGCAGGTTCCTTCCACCAATCAGTTCGCGTTGTTTTACCAGATCAATCCGGCGACGGCGGCAAAAGGCGTGAATCTGCTGGTGGACCAGGGCATTTTGTACAAAAAGCGCGGACTTGGAATGTATGTGGCGTCAGGTGCGCGGGCAAGATTGTTGGAGAAGCGGCGGGAGCAATTCTACGAGCAGTATGTGGTCACCATGATTCGGGAGGCGGAAAAGCTGGGCATCACCCAGGAACAACTGGCAGACATGATTCAGAGAGGGATCAAAGCGCGATGAGCAAAGTTGTCGAGGTCAGGCAACTGACCAAATCGTATGGCAGCGTTCTGGCGGTCAACCAGGTGAGTTTCTCCATCGAAGCCAACAAAATCTATGGGCTGCTGGGGCGCAATGGCGCGGGCAAAACGACCATCATGCAGATCCTCACAGCGCAGCTTTTCGCCACCAGTGGAGAGGTTTCGGTCTTCGGAGAACATCCCTACGAAAACAGCCGCGTGCTGAGCCAGATCTGCTTCATCAAGGACAGCCAGAAGTATCCCAACGGCTATCGCGTGATCGACGTGCTGGATCAGGCCGCCTTCTTCTTCCCCCATTGGGACCGGGAGTACGCCTTCGTCTTGACCGAAGAGTTCCGCTTGCCGCTCTCCCGGCGAATGAAGGCGCTCTCCAGAGGCATGCTCTCCGCAGCGGGGATTATCGTTGGTCTTGCCAGCCGCGCACCGCTGACCATCTTTGACGAACCCTATCTGGGCCTGGATGCCGGTGCCAGGGGGATCTTTTACGACCGGCTGCTTGAAGATTACGCGGAGCATCCGCGCACGGTCATCTTATCGACGCATCTGATCGATGAGATCAGCCGGTTGTTGGAGCATATCCTCGTCATCGACCAGGGCAGGCTGGTGCTCGACGAGGAAGCCGAAGCGCTGCGCGGGCGAGCGTTTACCGTCGTCGGACCGGCGGCCAGGGTTGACACCTATACGGCAGGCAAGGAACTGCTTGCTCGTGAGCCGTTAGGCGGCCTGGTGTCGGCCACCGTCATGGGCACTGGGGACGCGAGCGACCGAAAGCGCGCCGAAGCGCTTGGCCTGGAACTTGCCCCGGTCTCGTTGCAGCAGTTGATTGTTCATCTGACTAGCGAACCATCCGAAAGAAAGGCAGTGGAAGTCCGATGAACCGCATTGCAAGCGTCATGGTCATGTATGCCAGGGATCGGGGGACCTGGCTTCTGGGTCCCTGGATCGTTTTGGGTAGTAGCTTCGCCATTGTCTGGTTCATTGCCCTGTCCATTGACTTGCTCTGGGGAGGTGCAACACCGGTCTATACCGGTGCGCTGGCCTGCATCTACATCGTGATGCTGCTTGAGGGCGTGGCCACCGTCAGCGGAACGTTTCCGTTCGCGGTTGGCTTTGGCATGCGCCGGAGGGATTACCTCCTGGGTACACTGGCAATGGCCGTCGCAGTCTGCGCCGCCTGGGCGATTCTGCTGGGGCTGCTTTCGCTCATCGAGGCCAACGTGATCAAGAACTGGGGCGTGAACCTCCACTTCTTCCACCTCCCCTTTTTCAGCGATGGCTCGCCCCTGCGGCAGTTTTGCTGGTCATACTATCAGGATATGTACTGCGCACGATCAGACCCAAACTATTTCAGCGGTGGCTCGTCCTTGCAGCAGTTTTGGGTCTACTTTGTCCTCCTGCTGTTCATGTACCTGCTGGGACTGCTGCTCGGCAGCATCTACCAGCACTTTGGCCGCACGGGGGAGTTTATCCTCTTTGGCATCGCATTTCTGCTGCTCAGCGTTTTTGCGCTGCTGAGCACCTACTGGCACTGGTGGGGCGCCATCTTCGGCTGGCTCGCCCAGCAGAGCGCAGCCACGCTCGGTTTGTGGCTGGTGCCGCTAATTGCATGCTTTGCCCTCGTGTCCTACGCTCTGCTGCGCAAAGCGACGGTGTGACGGGCAAGCGAGAGCATCTGAGATATGTGTAAAGCAGTGGCTTGCTGTTTTTTCGCAAAAGGACTTGATCTCATGGGACTTATACTGAGAGACGTTTCAAAATATTTTGGATCATTTCAGGCGATCAAAGATCTCTCTATGGAGGTCAGAGAAGGCGCACTCTTTGGTTTCCTGGGCGCGAACGGAGCGGGGAAGACGACGACGATGCGCATGATCCTCGACCTCTTCCGTCCTGACTCCGGCCAGATTACCTGGAATGGCCGCGATGTGCGCGAGGTGCCCCGCCGCGCCTGGGGCTATCTGCCGGAGGAGCGCGGACTCTACCCGAAAATGCGCATGGATGAGCAGCTTCTGTTTCTGGCGCGCCTGCAAGGAGTATCGAAGCAGGAGGCCCAGCATGCGCTGGATGAGTGGCTGGAGCGCTTTCAGATCACAGTCAATCGCGACAGGAAAATTGAAGAACTTTCCAAGGGAAACCAGCAGAAGGTGCAGTTTTTGGCCGCCATTTTGCACGATCCAGCGATCCTGATCATGGATGAGCCGTTTAGTGGCCTGGACCCGGTCAACGCGAATGTCCTGAAAGAGGCGTTTTTGGAGATGCACCGGCGCGGCAAGACGATTCTCTTTTCCACGCATCAGTTGGAGCAAGCTGAAGAACTCTGTCAGGATATCATGATTATCAATAAAGGGCAGAGCGTTGTCCAGGGCAGTGTGCGCGAGGTCAAACGTCAGTATGGGCGCAATGTAGCACGCCTCAAACTTGATAACGATCCCGAAGCTCCCTGGCTTGATACGCTGGATGGCGTGCAGGTTACAAAGCACCGGGAAGATTATATCGAAATGCACATACAGGCCAATCTCAACCCCAATGTGATCGTGGAAGCCGCGCTGCAACACGGCGGCATCATCAGCCATTTCGAACTGACCGAGCCGTCGCTGACCGATATCTTCATCGAAAAAGTTGGTGCTGCCTCCTTGCCAGATGCTCCATCTTCCGTTCTTTCAGCTTAGAGAAAGAGGCTGCCGATCCGAGCAGGTGAGCCTGGCTAGACGCGAATGCGTCGTTCCTGCTCGGAATAAGGAGGAATGACATGATACCACAGCAAACGCCGGTACAAGAACGTCGCGAACAGGAGCAAGGGGCTGTAGCAGTGAGTTCGGGTGCTGCTGCCCAGAACAACCTGCGCAATATTGGCTTGATTATCGTGCGCGAGTACAAAAACCGCGTGAAAGCCCGCAGTTTCATCATCACTACAGTGATCCTTCTGGCGATCGTCTTCCTTGCTGCTTTTATCCCAACGATTGTGCAGTTGATTACTGCGGGTACCACTTCGCAAACGAGCATCGTGGTAGTGAACGACGCGGGTACGGTCGCAGGCCTGAATGAGACGAGTTTGCTCTCTTTCATCAGCTCGCAACTGAACGGGACGAACACCGGCAGCCGTGCCCCCTATGCGATTTCCAGCCAGCCACCTACCAATCTGAGCAGCCTGCAAAGCCAGGTCAAGAATGGCAAGCTGGATATCTTGCTGGTGCTTGCTCGCGCGACGAACCAGGATGTACGCTTGACCTATGACACCAACGCCAGCGCGACCAATGACAGCAACCTGCCCACGATCCAGGCTCTGGCCCAGCAGCTCACCTTTCTTGATACAGCGCATCGCCTGGGCCTCACCTCGCAAGAGACCCAGCGCCTTGTCGCTCCACCTGACCTGACGGTCGTGCATACCCAGCAGAGCCAGACGACTCGCCCGGCGAGCGAAATTGCTGCAGGCTTTGTGCTCGCCTATGTCGGCGCTATCCTGATCTACGTCTCTGTCTCGATCTATGCCGGGATCGTGGCGGCGGGAGTCGCGGAAGAGAAAAGCAACCGCTTGATGGAAATTCTGGTGAATGCCGCGACCCCGTTCCAGCTACTGGCCGGCAAGATCGTGGGCATCGGGGCGGCGTGCCTGACCCAGATGGGTTGCGTAGTGGTGGTCGGCATCGCTGGGCTCCTGCTGCAAACCCCTCTGCAGGCCGCGCTGTTCGGGGCAAACGCGGGAGGCTTCACCCAGTATCTCACCGGCGTGTCCATCCCGTTCTACCTGCTGTTCCTGCTCTACTTTCTCCTGGCGTTCTTCCTGTATGCCACCCTGTTTGCCGGACTTGGCGCCATGGTCAAACGGCAGGAGGAGGTGCAAAGCGCGGTCATGCTTCCGCAGCTACTGATGGTCAGTGGCTATCTGCTGTTTTTTTACGCGGTCTTTTCTCCCGATGCGACCTTGACGAAGGTGCTGTCGTATATTCCGTTCTGGACTCCAGTGCTGATGATGGCGCGCATTGCTGTGGGCACAGTCGCCTGGTGGGAGATCGTTGTGACCATCGCGCTGATGCTGGTGACCATTCTCGCCTGCGTCCGGTTTGCGGCGCGCCTGTATCGCTACGGCGTCCTGATGTACGGGCAACGACCTGGCCTGGGTCAACTGCTGAAACTGGTGCGGATGAACTAACAGAGGGTTCGGGAAGGGAGATTTTTCTCATGGGACCCATGCTAAGAGGCGTTTCTCAATCGTCAGGCGCGGTTGCCATACGCCATATCCCATCACCACGCGCTATCCTGACGGGCGCGCTCCGCCGCCTCGATCTTGCTCCCGCTGTGCTGATCATCGCTGGCATCTCGTTTGTGGCCCATGTCCTGGTCGGCGACAATTACGGCTATTTCCGCGATGAACTCTATGTGCTGGCCATGAGCCAGCATCCCGCCTTTGGCTATGTGGATGTCCCGCCGCTGGTTCCCTGGATCACGCTAATTCCCCGCTTGCTCACCGGCAATGCCTTATGGGCCATCCATGTGATCTCGGCGCTGGTCTGTGCCGGGACGATCCTCCTGACAGGACTGATGGCCCGGCTCCTGGGCGGCACGGGGTGGGTCCAGGGACTCGCTGCCCTGGGATCGGCGACGGCCCTCGTCCTGCTGGCAAACGGTTCCATCTACACCTATGATGTCTTTGATGCATTCTGGTGGACGCTTTCCGCCACCATCCTCCTCGTCCTGCTACGCGATGAACATCCCCGACGCTGGCTCGCGTTCGGCCTGGTGGCTGGCCTGGGATTATTGACGAAGGAGACCATCCTCTTCTGGGGGTTCGCATTGATCGTCGGATTGCTTCTGACCCCACAACGCCGCCTGCTGTTCACCCGCTGGACGCTGTTTGGTGGCCTGATCGCCTTCGCTCTCTTCCTGCCATTCCTGCTCTGGAATGCCGCCAATGGTTGGGCATCGTTCCAGTATTGGGCGGGCTATTCCCAAAATCATAGCGCCGGTGGGACGCCGCTTGATTTCCTGGCCAACCAGATCCTCGGTATGAATCCCCTCTCGGTGCTCTTGTGGGGGGCAGGACTGGGGTACTTCTTCTCTGCACGCGGTGCGCGCTATCGGGTCTTCGGGTGGGCGTATCTCATCCTCTTCGTGCTCTTCATGGCGATTCAGGGGAAATCCTACTTTCTGGCACCGGCCTACCCGCCATTGTTTGCCGGTGGGGCGGTGCTGCTCGGTACATGGCGGGTGCGCTGGCGCAGATGGGTCGCGGCCTATCCCGTGGTGCTGGCCGTAAGTGGCGTGCTGCTGGCCCCCGCGGTGATGCCGGTGTTGCCCCCCGCTGTGTATGGGCACGTGTATGGCAAGAGTGGCAGCGCAGGGTCGCAGCAGGAATCAGGCGATAGCTACGGCTTGCCGCAAGCCCTGGCGGATCGCTTTGGCTGGGAGCAGCAGGTCGCGTTGATTGCTCAGGTGTATCACGGCCTGCCACCGGATGAGCAGCGGGTGGCCTGCATCTTTACCGCCAATTATGGCGAGGCTGCTGCGCTCGTGCAATTCGGTGGGCGCTATCATCTGCCCCCGCCGATCAGCGGATACAACGCCTTCTATATCTGGGGACCGCAAGGGTGTACCGGCCAGGTCCTCATCACGATCAATATTCCTCCCCAGGACGCTGCACGGGGGTTCAGCTCGGTGACGCTGGCCGCCAGGACTTCCTGCGATGAGTGTGTGGCCTTTGAGAATCATGCTCCTATCCTGATCTTGCGGCAGCCGAAGGTACCACTCGCGGTGAACTGGGCACTCAGTAAGCATTACGATTGAGGCCAGGCAGGGTTGGGGCCACGACATTGTTTCCCTATAGGCGTCAAGGTAAGAATGGATGAGTTTGTGGTGAAGGTCGCGGGAACTGGCTCCCAGGGCGCGCCTTGCGGTCAATGCCATTGACTTCACGAGCTCACACAGTAGGGACAGGGCCTTGCGCCTGTCCCTACTGCCGACTTCGTTACGCTGGCGGAAGGACAGGCGCAAGGCCCTGTCCCTACTGTCGACTTTGTGGCGCTGGCCAGAGGACTAGCGCCAAGCCCCCATCCGCCCCTTGTCCCTACTGTCGACATCGTTAAGTGAATTGTATTGGGAACAAGGGGAGTGGTCTCAACCATTTCTTCTCCGCCTACGAGGACGATCCGTTGCTTCCTACCAGGACGATGCGAATCTCGTCCATCGAGGTGGGCAGATGGTCGGCTCCAAAGGGCAGGCGGATCTCGACTCCGGCGACGCCCGGTTGTGTGCTGAGATAGGCGAGGGCAGCAGCGGAGGTCGCGCCTTTGATGTATTGGGGCCAGGTATCTATCTGCTGCGGCGAGAGGGCGTAGACCCAGGTGCCGCGTACGGGGGCGCTGAGGTAGATCACGCCGTCCCTGGTCACTTCGACGACGGAGAGCGCACCGACGGCGGGCGTACCCTGCACTTGATAATGCTTCCCCAATGTCTGCGCGGCGGACCTGCTGAGAAGCGCTGAGGCGGTACGACCGACGGCGGCGCGATCGTAGGCGGTGAGCGTGCCGGTGACGGTGATGGTGATCCCGACCTGGTTGGTCTGCGTGCCGACCGGGTTGTCGGAGGTAGCATGGGTGGTGTAGTGGGGCTTGCCCACGCTGGCCTCGTTGCTGCCAACCTGCTTTTGCAACTGCTCACTTATCTGCTGCTGTAAGGTGGCTAGCAGGGCGCTCTGCACACCATCGAGGTCGGTCTGGCTGATAACGCGCACGACCTGCGGATTGGCGCCACCGGAGAAGGCGGCGCTGTTCCGGGCGGTGATGCCGTTGGCGCAACAGGGACCGTTCAGGGCAAAGGGCGCGATATTGCCGGAGACGCCGGAGGCCACGGCAATGACGGCGACGCCGACCTGGTTCCCCTGCTGGGCGTCACGCGGCGGGATCTGCACGTTTTGCACGGTCTGGAATTGCGTGCCCGTTGCGCTGGTCAACATGGTCTGCGCGGGCACGAAGACCGGGTTGTTCGTATTGTTGGTCAGTTCGACGGTGCCACGCGCCTGGACGCCTGCGATCGTTTTTGTGCCGGTCGTCTGCACGGTACGCCTGCCGGAGGCCCTCCCCTTCAATTCACGCCCCGGCACGGTATGCTTGTTCAGATCAGGCGTTTTGACCTGCGGAGACGCAGTCAGCACGTAGTTGTCCTGCACGATCTTGCTCTGGGCGGTGATAAAGATGGTGGCGACGGGCGGCGTGCCGAAGAGCGGGAAGCCGGAAGGGAAAAAACTGATGCCCAGGACGTGCGGCATGATCAGCAGCACAATCAGGGTAACCGGGACGATCATGGCCGCGAACAAGGCGATGTTCAGACGCCCCGGCTTCGGCCTGGCCGGCTCTTCCGTGGTGCGCACACGATTCTTGACGACTTCGGTGACGAGCGGCTTCTCATGCATTTCGTGCAGATCATGTGTCTCGCGGACCGCTATGGGGGCGAGTTTGACTGAAGGATGCGGTAAAGGCGCGAATGGTTGCAGGGCAGCACTGCGCGTCGGGCGACGCGGAATGACGATGGGCAGCGGCTCCTCCTGGGCGAGCGGAATGGTAGCCATGCGCCGCGACGATGAGGGCTCGGACACATCGGGCAAGGTTGGAGGCTCCTCCTCCTGCACGCTCGCGATGGGGCCGCTGACGGCGGCGAGGAAGGCGGCGCGCAGTTCCGCGACGGTCTTGTAGCGCGCGTCCTGGCGTTTCGCCATCGCCTTGCGCACAACCTCGTCCAGCTCGCGCGGAATCGAGGGGTCGTAGGCGCCGGGCTGTGGGATGGGCGCGCTCAGGTGCATCTGGATGACGCGGATATCGTCGTCATCGTTGTAAGGCAGCTCTCCAGTGAGCAGTTGATAGAGTAGGACGCCGAGCGCGTAGATATCGGTCTGTGGCGTGACGATGCCGCGCGTCTGTTCCGGCGCCATGTAGTGCGGCGTGCCGGGCACCTGGTCCAGCGGAATTGACTTGCCCGCCTGCTCCACCTGGGTCTGTCGCAGCGTGCGCACGAGGCCGAAGTCTGCCAGGTAGACGTAGGGCGGACCGCTGCGGCGCAGTTCCAGCAGCACGTTCGAGGATTTGATGTCGCGGTGGATCAGGCCCTCGTCGTGGGCGTACTCCACGGCGTCCAGCAGTTGCTGGTAGATCGCGGCGACCTCTCCCAGGTCAGGCAGGCTGCGGCGCAGGTAGCTCGTCAAGGTGCCGCCATCGATAAAGGGCATCACGAGATAAAGAATACCCTGCTCATCCCCGAACTCGATCAGGGGCAGGATATGCGGGTGATGCAGCCGGGCGACGATGCGCGCCTCGCGTGCGAAGCGGCGTCGCATCTCCCGATCATCCGCGTAGTTACCCAGAATGACCTTGATGGCAACGCGGCGATCGAAGGCGGTGCGCTGTCTACCCTCATAGACGGCGCCCATGCCTCCCACGCGAATGCGGCGGATGACATCATAATTGCCGAGCTGCTTGCCCTCTAGAGACAGCATGCGCGCTACTATCCTTTCCTACGAATTGATGGGAGGATTGACTCCTCCCTTCCCATTAACCGCCGGCGGCGTCCCGCTCTGAACGGTCGGCGCCGTGGTGGTCGGCGCTCCAACGACGGCGGTTGGCGTGCCCCTGCCCGTTCCAGGCAGACCTGATATCGGCTGAATCACGATCGAGATCTGGTTGGGATCAGTGGGCAACGTGCTGCCTCCATTATAATCGATCTTCGCCGAGCTGACTCCTTTAGTACCGTTGAGAATGCTCTGGGCGTCGGCAATGCTCTTGCCCGCGATCGCTTTTGCCAGTTGCAGCTTCTGCGCATCGGTGAACTGGTAGACCCAGATGCCCTTCGCGCTGAAGAAGAGCGAGAGGACGTTGCCGGTCTTCGTCTGCCCGGTGAGGCTGGTCTGGATCGCGCCGACCAGCCCGTAGCCCGCGCCAGGACTGGTTCTTGCCTTCGTCGTGAGCAGCCCCTGCACGATGTTCTGCGCGCCCTGGAAATCGTAGACGGTCGCGGTACACTTGACCAGGTAGGTAACGTTGGCGCTGGCGACGTTGCTCCCCTTATCGCCGATGGGCTGGTCGACGCTGGTGGTGGGCGTGCAGTGCGTCGCTCCCAGCGGCTGCTCGGTGGATTTTATCTGCTTCTGCAGGTCGGCGAGCGCGTTTTGCTTCGTACCGTCTTTGGTTGCCTGCGAGATGGCATTATTCACGTCGGATTGTTGCAGGAAGGTGTAGTTGACGGCGTCCTGCCCACCTGTGAAGGCGACGGTATTACTGACCGAGATGCCGGTAGCACAGCATGAGGTGACATTCAATGTGTAGGCCCCGATATCGCCAGCGTGACCAGCGGGCGTTGCATGAGCACCGACCGTGCTGCTTCCATTGGTAAAGCCATTGCCCGCAGGAATGCCTGCCTGCGCATTGGTTATAATATTCACGCCACCACCTACGTTAAAGGAGGTTCCAGCGCTGACCGTTTGCGCGGCTGCCGAGTTATTGAAAAAGGTGAGCGTTCCATGCGCCTCTGTGGCCGGGTGCGCGTTATGTCCCGTCGCTTTCACGGTGGCCGTGGGCGCCTGCGCGCTGCCCAGGTCGCTGAGTACGGCGACCTGGCGCTGTTGCGTGTTGGTGGTGCTGGCCCCGACGATGGTGTAGTTATCCTGCACGGTCTTGCTGTCCGGCGTGATGGTGACGGTCGCCGGTGCCTGCCCCTTGAAGACGTTTGAGAACGGATTACTATTGCCGTTGCTGCCGGGGCGCGCGAAGACCAGGATGCCGCCGAAGACGAGCAGGGCGATGATGAGTCCTATGAGCAGGATCAGGAGCAGGCCCCGGCGCCGGTTGGCAGGTCCACCACCGCCGCCACCACCACCGCCCCTACCCGGAGGCGTGCTGCGTGGCGGGACGTTCGCGCCGCCGCCCGTGCGTGGGACGGTGGTAGCGGTGGCTCCTGACGCGGTGCCAGCACGAGCGATGGTGCCGGTTGTGCCGGTGCGGGCGCGTGGCGGCGTGACCGCGTGCGTGGCGGCGGCTCTTCCGAGCGCGGCAACTCCGGCGGCCAGGCCAACGGCGGGGATCTTGCCACTGGTGCGCCGTGGTGGCAAGTTCTTTGGCGTCGGCTCCGGTTCTGCGACCGGGCTGGCCGCACGGACGGGCGGCACGACGACGGGCGCGGGATCGGGCGCATGCTGCGGCAGCGGCGTCGTCGGCTTGCCACGGCGCGGCAGCTCTATGATATTGTTCGCGCCAGCTCCGGCGCTCATAGCGCCGTTATCAGGCCGGGGCGGAGGGATCGCCTGCGTTGGACCGGATACATCTTCGTACGGCGCGGGGGACGCCGGAGACGCCGGAGACGATGGCAGCGGTCCCAGATCGTCCTCGTCGTTGGTGAAGTGGTGCGGTGTGGTTGGGATGACCGCGCCGGGAGGTGTGTTGGGGTCGCGATACGTGCCGTTGGCCGGGCTGGCTCCATTCGCGGTGCCGTTATGGCCGTTCAAGAGATACCCGGCTCCCAGGGCTGCCGCGCCACCAGCCGCCGCGCCCGCCGCCCACGGCGCGATGCCGCCATGACGCGGCTCGTCCTGCTCTTTATCCGGGTAAGGTGGCGCGTTACGGGGCGTCACAGGCGCGGCAGGCTCGTTCGGCTGCCCGTTCCCGTTCCCGTTAGACTTCGCCCAGGGCGAGCCGAAGAGCCAGCCTTTCTTCGCCGCACCATCTACCGCGAGTTCTTCGCGCAGGGCGCTGGCATAGTTCTCCAGGGACGAATAAACGGGAAAGCGCCGCTGGCGCGCGAACTCCGCAGGACCGGGGCCACCGGAAGCGATAAAGATGATCTGCGCCTGTAGCTTGCGGCGCATCGTCTTCAAATCGTCGAAGTCTACCGGGCGCTGAAATGCTTTGTTGTGTTCCGGTAGTACTACAGCGACCTGCTTACGACCAAGTTTCTCCTGTGTCAATATGGCAGCCAGCACTCTCTTCCTATCATCCTGGGGGGTCACATAGATAATACCGATAGTCGAACCGCGAGGGTCATTGACTCCCAGTAAGTCGGTGCCGTTCCCTTGTCTCATTGGCCGTACCTCCGTCCCTAAAAAATAGCTTTTCCCGTTTATGTTCCTATTTTACACTATCCAGCCGGAATCGTGTAGTGGGCGTGTGTGGGCGGGCTCGCAAGGCGCCTGCCCACAGGGCGAACATTTTCTGTTATTCGATTATGTTATTGATACGCCTGATTGGTTCGATGAGAGACGGCATATCATTGCGATTTCTCACGATTTCCGACAATTTCTGGTAGGGACCAGCCTGGGCGCGTCCGCGATTTATCGTTTCCTACCCGTGCGGCACCGTTCCATCGCTGCCAACGCGGAGGAAAATGATAAATCACGGACGCCGTAAACGTGGTCCCTACCCCCGTTCGCAATGGTGTGCAACCAGTGCCCCAGGCTGGTCCCTACGAGCATCGACGGATTTATCGTCATTCCTTTGTTAATCTCCGGTCGTGTCATGACCATATATCCCTAAATTTTCCCTCTATTTAATTTATATCATATCCTCAGCGCGGGCCCTGTGAGCCAACTGCCTTGCTCGGACCTTGTGACCCATCACAACAACTCTCTCCAATGGCTCCCAGGGTCCGCGCAAGGCAGGCCCCTACCGTTGTATAACGATCGCGATGCGCGCCGGGTCTCCTGGGAGCTGGCTGGCGGCGGATAGGCCCTGGATGACGATGCCGCGCACACCCGGCGCATGGGCGAGCTGGCGCGTGGCATCGGCGACGGTCATTCCGGCGATGCTCTGCGCCAGGCGCTGCTGCTGCGCGCGATCGATCTGGTAGACCCAGGTGGTCGCGGCGTTGACCAGCAGGTTCGTTCCCTGCACCGTGACCTGGGATATGCGGCTCCCACCAGGCACGTAGTTAGGACCAGGAGGCGCGGCTCCCTGATCCGCGATGCGCCCCTGCAATTGCGACTGATTGTACGCTTCGGCGCTGCACTGCACCGTGACGTTGACGGTCGTCGCGGCGACGTTGACGCCTGTGTCGCCCACCGGACTCTTTGGGTCGGTGGCTACGTTGGGCGTGCACTGTGGCGTGCCCGCGATCTGCTCGCCCGCGTTCAGCCGCGCCTTCAATCCATCCTTTCCCTGTCTGGTTAACGTAACCACCAGTGGATTGGCGACGGCATTTACGTCGCTCTGCTGGACGAAATTGTAGTTCTGCGCGTCCTGACCTCCTGTGAAGGCGTTCAGGTTTTTGACGAAGACCGCACTTCCTGCTACGCAACAAGTTTGATTTAGATCTAATGCTGGAATGTTTCCTTTTACTCCGACGTTAGCCACATGAGCAAGAACATTAATCTTACCGTTAGCATTAGTATTAGGATTAGTCGGAGGAATAGTTGCGGCCACATTCGTTATCACCTGAGTGCCATCTTTTCCTGTAATCATAGTTCCAGAAGGTATAGTTTGTGCAACAAAAGCACCATTCAGAAACGTCAACTGCCCCTTCGCCTGCGTTGCCTGCACCTGCCTGTGACCGGTTGCCTGCGCCGCCTGGGACTGCGCCTGCGAGGATGTCACCCGGCGGGCGGAGACATCGTTCGCCGGAATAGTGTAGGAGCGCTGAACGGACTGACTGGTGGGCGCGATGAGCACGGTAACGATCGCGCCAGGGAGCAGCCGATCGTGGAGCGCGGGGACGAAATAGACGAGGCCGCCCCCCAGTAGCAGCACGACGAGCGTGATGGAGACGGGGAGAACGATACGCGGCGAGAAGCGGCCCTGTATCCTGACGGCCCGGCGCGGTCGTGGGGCCGGGCGCAGCGGCGCATTGGAGCGCGGCGTGGGTCGGGCGCCACGGCCAGCGCGTATTGCCGCCGACCTCCCATCCCCCATCGGGCCACCGTTCAGACCCCCTGGTGTAGGGGCGCGGTTTACAAGCCCGCCGCGCCCCACATTCCCGCCGCGCCCCACATTCCCGCCGCGCCCCACAAGCCCGCCATTTACCCCACTGTTCATACCACCATTCACACCCGCATCGGTATCGATCTCCGGCTCCGATATCACAGGGGTCGCGTCGGGATCAGGCGGAACAAGCCCCAACGAACCATAAGAATGTTGTGAAGGCGCACTCGAAGAATCCTCCGGCGGCAGGATGCGCGTCTGGAAGCGCCGCGATGCCGCCGGGTGACTGTCCAGCGTGGAGCGCGTGGACGACGAGGCCACACCACGACGCGAACGCGACGAGCGCCCGCTAAGCGCGTTCGGATCGGATTGCGTCGGGTGCGAGGTCTGGCGCGGCTCCGTCGAGAAGGGCGAAGAGTCGCGCACAATACGCGTCTGTGACCCCCTTTGCGCATTGCCGGATCTGGATACAGGCAGCGAGCGATCGCGGGTCGAGGTCTGTAGCGAAGAGATGCTATCCTGGACCGCGTGCCAGAACTGCTCTGCATCGGCGTAGCGGGCGGCTGACTCCTCTTCGAGCGCCGTCAGAATGGCCTCATCGAGCGCGGCTGGCAGAGACGGCTCGAAGCTGCTGGGCGGCGCTGGCAGCGCGAAGGCGTCGGGGCGGCGCAGATCCTGCAATGTGCGGCGGAACGGCAGGCGGCCCGTGCAGAGCTGGTAGAGGATCACGCCCAGCGCGAAGATATCGCTCGCCGCCCCCACGCGCCCCTTCAGCAGTTGTTCCGGCGCCATATAGGGCAGCGTCCCGCCGCGCGCGAACGTATGGTGGGTCGCATCCATCTCCACGGCCAGCCCGAAATCGCTCAGCACCACCTGCTCCTCGCCGTCGGGCAGTGCGCGGAAGAGAATATTGAGCGGCTTCAGATCGCGGTGAATGATGCCATGTTCGTGTGCATAGGCGACCGCGCTACAGAGCTGGGCGAAGATCTCCAGCGTCTCGGCGAGGGGATAAGGCTGGTTGCTGGTCAGGCGCTTCTGCAGATCGCCGCCCTGGGCATACTCCATCACGATATAGGGAACGATCGCCCCCTGGGCCGCGTCGAGGAGTTCCAGTTTCAGATCGCTATAGATGCGCAGGATATTGGGATGGCGCCAGTTCGCCACCTGCCCCGCCTCCTTCAGGAAGCGGTCCAGCGAGCGCTGATCGAGCACATCGGGCTTGATCACCTTAATCGCCACCTCGCGCTCGTCCCGTTCGTCCCACGCCAGGCAGACATCGGCCATCCCCCCGCTCCCCAGTGCGCCGTCGAGCCGGTAGCGCTGCCCCAGTTGTTCGATCGCGCGCCCATAACGCCATAATCTCATAATTTCCCTGTAGAGATGGATGGGACATCTGTCCCTCCACGATTGTTTGATAACGCATTATTTATAATTGCCTATTAGAGAACATTCCTGTTGGGCACGCTCTCTGGTTGCCGACGGAGAGGAAACCGATAAATCGCGGACGCCGTAAACGTGGTCCCTACAGCGTGATCTATCGCGTCCCACCATGATTGATGCCCATTGATCCATCGCATCCACACCACCATCCAGGCCCCATTCATGCACCATCCAACGGCGTAGGGACCAGCCTGGGCGCGTCCGCGATTTATCGATTTCCTCCCCGCCGCCTCCTCTCGGATTTGGCAAATCATTTGCTTTACACACATAAACATTAGTATATTCAATAGAACGGATTCTTGCAGATTATTGCATGGAAATAGGAAAAAAACAAGGCTTCTGAGCTATTCGCAGGGAATTGGGACGCTGCATCTCAGCGTGTTACGCGCATCTCAGGATTCTGGGGTGTGGATTCTAGAACAGGTAGAACCCCGCTAAGTGGTGAAATGGAGGGGTGGGGAGACTTGAAAAAAGA
Source organism: Ktedonobacteraceae bacterium (assembly GCA_034438015.1). GTDB lineage: Bacteria > Chloroflexota > Ktedonobacteria > Ktedonobacterales > Ktedonobacteraceae > JACDAE01. The sequence continues at coordinate 20,080 of DAOTTD010000238.1, forward strand.
CGCATAAGTGGGCATTCTGTGAATATGCAAATATCAACAGAACCCATGAATGCGTCGCTTCAATTTTGCCCCAATCCGACGTGTTCTGC
>DAOTTD010000239.1:0-8498 GCA_034438015.1 Ktedonobacteraceae bacterium
TAAGTAGCTCCTGCGCATATGCCTGAATAGCCCTCTGTGACACGGCGTGAATTTTCGCTCGCAAATCATCGCCCTGTTCATTCATTGCTTGCTCTCTCGCTTGCCCTATCGCATTACATGAACTCTGGCTTCTAAATAAAATGACGATTCTGGAAATTAATAGCAAAACTGCAAGATTTTCTGTGCTATCTCCCACCTGACTTACAGACAGGCAAATTGCCTGCTGTACGACAAGCGTAAACCTGCTTTTTTACGCATCACAATTCAGAAGGAGTGGTACTATGACTCTGTCTTTCAGGCGCGCCCTTTTACTGTTGATCCTGGCACTTGTGTTGCTGATCGGACTACTGAGTTGGACTATGAAGCTGGTGACGATACCCTCTTCCAATCCTCCAAAGCCCGCGCACACTATCGCCTGGGGATGTCCTCCTCCACCGTATCATTGCTGGGGTTAGGCTCTATCAACAGAACTTTCGATAAGCACAAAGAATGCCACCGGGTATCTTCCCGGTGGCATTCTTTGATTTGAAAACATAGAGATGTTGAAGAGAAACTCTGCTATACTGGAAGCATTCGTTTGATGAGTTTTTAGTCGCTATTGACACCTTTCACTCGTACTGATATCTGGCCCTTGAAACGGCCAAGAGAAAGACGTTGGCTATGCAATCCTCTTTATCATCATCTCCTCGCATGGGTGCGATGGTCAGCTTGGCGGGAGTGGCCCTGGTCTTGCTTGGGTTCTTCCTTCCCATGTTCACCCAGAGCAATCCTCAAGTCGCTGGGAGTGCCCATCCTGTGTATGAATGGCAAGTGGTGGCCATTGGGCCTGATCTGTTGACGATCGTGTTCACCGCCGTAGCCGCTCTTCCTTTGCTGGGGGTGCTTATCATCCTCGCCACGAGTGTGGCAGCGTTGTTGCGAGTCCCTTTGCCGCAGCTGGTCTGGCTGAAACGTGTGGCAGCCGCATGGGGATTGACCATTCAGCTCTTCTTTGAGATGATTGTTTTTGTCCTCTCACTCATTGGGTATGCCCGCACAGATCTTGCGTGGGGCTTCGTGGTTGTCCCCATCGGCTTCATGGTCATGTTTGTTGGCACCTTGCACCTCCCATTGCGCCCCCGAACGATCTTCACTCCCCTGGCATGCCTGTCCCTTGCCATCGGCTCAGGAATCCTGGGTCTAGAATGGCTCATCTCTGGAAGCTTCTATCTTATGTCTCCCTTCGTGTTTCTCTGGCTCCCAATGCTGTTTCTGCTCGGCGAGTTTGCTCTGCTTCTGACAAGGCAATGGGTTGCGGCGACACTGATCCTCCCAACCGTACTGGTTGCCCTTTACAGCCTCTACTTCCTTCTGGCGTTTGTCATACAGGATTTCATCCCAGGCGTTGCAGGTGTGACCTTCATTGTCCTCCTCATGCTCCTCAATGGTAGCGTGCTCTGGTTGACTCGCAGATTCCTCAAAACGGCCCAGATACCAGAGAATGTTTAAAAAGCTCTGTCGACCGTGGTACTTCTCTCAGCAGAGTTTTTCACTCAACATCGAACAAGCAATATTCTCCACATCTGATACTGGTGACGAAGTTGCTTTTTACGCTCAAAATTGCGTGAATGGGGACTCCGTATGAGCGCCAAAGGCGCGAGAAGTGACGAGAAAAAGCGGATTACGATTCGCCCCGATTTTTAGTCCTGTTTCTCTGCCCATTTTTGCTAATTTATGCTATGATAGCAGTGACACGACTATTGGAAGCAGGCAATATGAGCGAACAGAAATTCCTGGCACCACCACAGGTGACTTTCTATACGAAGGCAGGCTGCCACCTGTGCGAGGATGCCCGCGATATGCTCGACGATATCGCAGCTCAAACGTCATTTGAATTGACTGAGATAGATATTCGTAGCGATCTTGAAATATTTGAGCAGTATCGTTATCGCATTCCTGTGATTGTCATCAATGAAACTATCCTGATCGAAGGGCGTATAGATTATAGCGAACTGGCTCACGCATTGGGCAGCACACAAGAGAGCGCACGGAAACAATATACGGACTAGGGCAGAGAAGAGTTATGGCTATACAGCAGATCAACCAGCGACATACTCATTTCATAAGCAAGCACAGCATCGAGCTTTTTTTTTCCTCTATGGGCGACTTCTTGCTGGACTACTGGGCGCACATCATCACTGCAATCCTGGGTACGCTCGTGCTGATCGCGATCGCGATCCCTTTCCTCTCATACCTGGGCCTGGACGCCATCGCCAGGCCGCTCTTTTATGCGCTCCACTACGTCTGCGCGCAGATTCCGGCGCATTCGTTCTATATCCTGGGTCATCAGCTCGGCCTGTGCGCGCGCAACTTCTCCATCTATACCTCGATGTTTCTGGGCAGCCTGATCTTCGTCCTGAGCAAAAAACGTTTGCCCGGCATCCCCTGGTGGGTCTGGATTCTATTCATACTGCCGATGGCTCTTGACGGCACAACCCAGATGTTTGGCTTACGCGAGAGCACATGGTATCTGCGCGTGATCACGGGCACGCTCTTCGGCCTGGGCAACGTCTGGTTCGCACTCCCACTGATGCAGAAGTCGATACTTAACGCGCCTCCACCAGTTCCCACGCTGCGTCGTCCGTACCGACCCGTACAGCAACAGGTCGCGGTATCCGCTACCGCGCCTCCTGCCGACTCAGCGATAGTGCAGGCGCCTGTAGAGTCGGAACAGCATGCTTCTCAGCAGGCATAATACGCCGAACGAGCCAGGGAGAAGAGCTTCCTTATGTTAATAGCTATGGCGGGACTCCCAGGAACGGGAAAAAGTACGCTTGCACATCTCATAGCTAACGCACTTTCGGCCATCGTGTTGGACAAGGATGTCATTCGGGCAGCACTCTTTCCGCCGCCCTGGACCGAGTACACGACGGAGCAGGATGACCTTTGTATGTCTGTCATGTTTCAGGTCAGCGCCTATGTACTACAAAAGGACCCTCAGCAGTATGTGCTTCTTGATGGTAGACCATTTTCTCGCCGCTCTCAAGTGATGACACTCAAACACTTCGCACAGGAACTCCAGACCCCACTGCGGATAATTGAATGTGTGTGTTCAGATGAAACGGCACGTCAACGGCTAGAGAACGCGACGGCTGGCAAGGAAAGGCACCTGGCAGAAAACAGAGATTATGCGCTCTATCTTGATATCAAGGCACGTTTTGAGCCGATCAACGAGCCGAAGTTAGTGGTGAATACGGATGAGGATCTCGCTCGATGCCTCGACATGTGCCTCGCTTATGTGAAGACTGATAATTTCCCTTCTACCCAACAAGACCACAATGCGCTATAATCAAACTCACAAAATCGCTTTCTAAATCAAGGCAAAAGAGTATCTATTCAAGACCGCCTCATCTAGAGATGGGGCTTGTCCCATTCGGCTCAGCCAGTATGACCGGATGGAAAGCAGCGTTCTCGGGAAACCGGATGGGGGCAAGCCCCATCCCTACTCAAGAGTTACGGCAAAAGATAGCAGGAACTATGTCCGATCATATCTCACAAGAGACGACATTCGCCGTGACGACGCTCGGCTGCAAGGTCAATCAGGCCGATAGCGAGGCCATCGGGGAGCAGATGAGCGCGGCGGGCTTTGTGCAGCGCGACTTCGATGAGGTCGCGGATATCTATATCGTCAATACCTGTACGGTGACGCACCTCGGCGATCGCAGCTCGCGCCAGATGATCGCGCAGGCCCATCGCCGCCATCCAGACGCGCTCATGGTCGTGACCGGCTGCTACGCGGAGCTCAATCCGCAGGCGGTCGCGACACTCCCCGGCGTCGATCTGGTCGTGGGCAATGGCGCGAAGGAGACGCTCGTAGACGCGATCGCGCAGAAACGCCACGATAGAACTGTTGCGACAGATCTGGTTCCAACAGACGCACTGAAAAGCCGTGCTTTACCCATGCTGCCACTCGATACGCAGCATATCGGCAGCGACGGCGCGCTGACCTTCGATCCAATGGAGACCGAGCCGCAGGCAGACAACCCGGCGCGTCTCTCGCCCTTTTCCGAGAGCGTTTATGCAAGCGAGCGCCTGTTTTCGCGCACGCGCGTGCAGATGAAGGTGCAGGATGGCTGCGATAATCGCTGCACGTACTGTATAGTTCCTTATGTGCGTGGCAAGTCACGCAGTCGCAGCATCGCATCTATCGTCGAACATGTGCAGCGCCGGGTGCGCGCCGGCTATCAGGAGATTGTGCTGACGGGGATTCACCTGGGCGACTACCATCCCGATGATGACGAGAAGCGCGATCTGGGCGATCTGATCGCGGCCCTGCTGCGCGAGACGGAGATAGCGCGCATCCGCGTCTCCTCCCTGGAGCCCGAAGATTTTCGCCTGGAGTGGCTGGAACATTGGGAGAACCCGCGCATGTGCCGCCACTTCCACCTGCCCATGCAGAGTGGCTCGGATGCTATCCTGCGCCGCATGGCCCGCCGCTATAATAGTAGCCGCTACGAGACTATCATCATGACCGCAAAACGTCTGATCCCCGGCGTGGCGATCAGCACCGATATCATCACTGGCTTTCCGGGCGAGAGCGACGAAGATTTTGAGCAGACCTACCAGCTCGCACAGCAGCTCGAGTTCGCCAAAACGCATGTCTTCCGCTTCTCTCCGCGCCAGGGTACACCGGCGGCGCGTATGCGCGGGCAGATCAGGGATGAGGTGAAGAAGGCACGCAGCCAGCGCCTGCTGACGCTGAACGATGGGCATAGCCGCCTCTTCCGCCAACAGTTCCTCGGCCAGACGGCTCATGTACTGATCGAGCAGTATAAGAATGGCTGCTGGGAAGGTCTGACCGACAATTATCTGCGCGTCGAGGTGGGCAATCTTCCCGAGCAGGGACACAACTGGCGACACGCCCTGGTCGAAGCGCGCCTGACACACCTGGTAGATGACGGTATCGCGGGCAGTTACGTAGGGTAGCCTCCATTGCTACCGAAAGAAGGGCGAGCCTTGACGAAACCCCTGTCCTTGCGTTTCAGCTTTCTACTGGCGGTTCTTCTGTTGCTCACGTCTTGCGGCAATACGTCCTCGCCCGGTACATCGACGAGCGGGAATGTCCCTGCCGCGACTATGCCTACTGTCATCCAAAAATCAGGGATGCTACCAGCAATTTCGGCTATAGGAAGTTTCCGTGAATATCCCTTACCGCAGACACGGAGCGGGCTTATGCGTCCGGTCGTGGATCATCAGGGACGCGTCTGGTTCGGGGAGATGGGGCGCAATTTCCTTGCCGTCTTTGATCCGCAGACGCAGACGTTTCAGCAGATGAAGCCGCCACATGGTGCCGACGGCATCATGGGCATCGCCGTTGCTGCCGATAATAGCGTCTGGTTCGCCGAACAGTATGCGAACTATATCGGGCACTACTTTCCCGGCACACATACGTTCCGCCTCTATACTCTGCCGACGTTGACCACACCCGATCCCAGCGACCCCCACAAAACCCTTACCCTGCCGCTCGCTCCGAATGATGTGACGCTCGACGCTTACGGCAACGTCTGGTTTACCGAGCTGAACGCCGATTCACTGGGGATGCTGGATGTAAAGACTGGACGCTTCAGGCACTACCCGCTCACGCCAAAGAAGAGCGTGCAGACACTTGATCCCTACGGCATAGCTATCGATCAGGCAGGCAGGATCTGGTTTACCGAATCCTCAACCCCTCGCATCGGGTATCTCGATCCGCGGACGGGAGGCGTGCGTTTCTTTAATACGCGCACGCCGGGCAACCCACAGATGGAGATAGCCAGTGACGTCCACGGTAGCATCTGGGCTACCTCGTTTACTGCGGGCCTCCTGGTCAGGCTCGATCCTCAGACGGCAACCTTCACCTATTATTATGCGCCCCACTCGGGCAGCGCGGCGGGTGGCCTGTACGGATTGACCCTGACGCCGGACGACGAGGTCTGGATCACGGTGAGCACCGAGAACAAGATTGCACGCCTGGATGTCAACGCCAACCGCTTTATCTACTACGATGTTCCCACGCCCGGCAGCCTGCCATTTGGCATAGCGGTGGGTGCACACCATATGTTCTGGTTTACCGAGGCGAACAGCGATAAGATTGGTATGTTGCAGGCGTAATTGGTTCTTCTCGCACAGACCAATCAGGGCAGCGTCAGGAGTTCGGGTGCGCCATCGGTTATCGCCAACGTGTGCTCGTACTGGGCGGAGCGTGAGCCGTCGGCGGTGCAGATTGTCCAGCGATCGGAGAGTAGGCGCGTCTCAGGCCGTCCGGCGTTGATCATCGGCTCAATGGTAAAAACCATGCCCTGGCGAATTCTCAGACCTGTGCCTGGATGCCCGAAATGCGGCACGTTGGGATCTTCGTGCAGGGAGTGCCCGACGCCGTGTCCCACAAGATCGCGCACAACTGAGAAGCCGTTCGCCTCGGCGTACGTCTGAATGGCGGCACCGATATCGCCCAGATGGTTGCCGGGGCGCGCCTGCTCAATGCCCAGCTCCATGCAGCGATAGGTGACATCCAGCAATTTCTGCGACTGCTCGTTCAGCTTGCCAACGCCGAAGCTGACGCAGGAGTCGCCGACCCAGCCATTGTAGAGTGCGCCGATGTCGATGCCGATGATATCACCATCTTTTAGCTTCTGCTTGTTGCTGGGGATGCCATGGCAGATCACATCGTTGATGGCGACGCAGATCGTCGCAGGAAAAGGCGGTACGCCTGGTTGACCGTTGCGACCGGGGCGCGCGCCGTAGCCCTTGTAGATCGGAATTCCTCCCCTGCTACGGATGAAGTCCTCGGCGATCTTGTCTAGCTCACCCGTCGTTGCCCCCGGCACCACATATGGACGCAAGATCTCGTACGTCTGCGCAACGAGCCGTCCGGCCTCGCGTAGATGCGCAACCTCCTGGCGCGATTTCAATATAACTGCCATGATCCTCTCTTTTCTCAATACTAGCAGAACCCCTGCTCAATTCAATAAGGAGAATGCTTTCCCCGCACTCACCGATCAGACGGCCCGCTCCACCTCGCGCGATCTCTCCCAGGCGAGCAAGTCATTGGTGGTGACCTTGAAGTATGAATTAAAGTAGGTCAGGAGCTGATCGATAGTGGCGTAATCGATGCGCTGGCTCTTATTCGTATTCAATGCCGCCAGTACGCTCAACGACACTCCGCTCTCTTCCGCCATGCGCCTCAGGCTCAGCGCGGACCTCCCCTGCCTGGCGCGCTCGACGTTCACCCTGGCAAGCAACAGACGAAATTTGCATGAGATTGTCACGACGCCCTCCTTACTGATCTTTGTTTCTTTGTTTTTGCAACTTCCGCCACCCTGGCACTACTATAACAGATTTGTTGTGACATGTCAATACAATGTGTTTCTTTAGCACAACAATTCAGGATTTGACATAACTGGAGATAGACGACCTGGTACAGGCTACCGTAAGTGCGTTCTGCTCTGAGCGTCCTGTCTCAAGCAAGGCTAGGGAGAGGCTTGGAAAAGCGGATGGTGTAGGCCCACCAGGCTCGTCCTACGTAATCAGCATTCCTGAGCCGGGCATTGATCGCCAGTGCCCGCACGGTCCGCGGGAGACGAAAATCTGGGTCAATCAGTTGCTCGGTCACTGCCAGGGTCCCGCCTGGTTTGAGGACTCGTGCGCACTCCCGGAAGAGTGCTGGCAGATCGGAAGTCTCGCCAATGACATCGGCCAGGAAGACGAGATCGAAGCAGTCGTCTGGCAAGGACATCTGTCGTCCATCGCCCTGGATGATCTCCACATTGTTCACCTGCGCCCTCTCCAGATGCTCACGCAGCATGGCCACCATCTTCGGCTGAATTTCGACGCAGATCACGCGCCCCTGCTTGCTTTGTTCTGCAACACGTTGAGCTAAAGGGACGGTGAAGGCCCCCGGACCAGGCCCAATCTCCAGCACCTGCATGCCAGGGACCACGCCCGCGTGGTCGAGGATCAGCTCCGGTGTGCCGAAGAATCGCCAGCGCGACGGCATATTGAGCTGTGGTGCAGCAAAAAGAGGGGTGAGCCCTGGACGGACTCGACGGACGAATCGCACAATGATTGCACTGAGCACATAGAGATTGATGAGACTCAGGAGGATGATCCCAAGCCAGCGCAAAGGTTTGCTTCGGGCTCTGTCCATCTCTTTATTCCTCCTCTGATGATTTGCTATGTCCCTGAACCAACAGCAGCGGACGAGCCTGGGTGATGACGACTCCTGTCGTCTTTCAGGACTCGCTGGCGGAAGCCACCAGGTCCCTCTTTTCTGATCATCGCGCCCCAATACTAATGACTGAGGTCGCTACTTCAAGTATTGCTCAAACCAGCCCTTAATATGATGCAGACGTTCAAGGCGCAGCTTCGGATGACCGCCGCGTGAGAGGCCGTGGCTTTGCCCCTCGAAACGCACGAACAGGACGTCGCGTCCCATGTATTTGAGCGCTGCGAAGAGCTGTTCCGCCTGCTCGATGTTGCAG
>DAOTTD010000240.1:0-34076 GCA_034438015.1 Ktedonobacteraceae bacterium
AACGCTCCATTCAAGTGTACCAGACGGGGAGCGGTTTTTCCAGGCAATGAAGTGTCAATTCCCATGATTCAGAGCAAATTTCCACCCTTCCGTGCAAAATCGGTCTACCCTTTAGTGAATTTACCAGTAGGCCGCTGGGCTAAAGATCGAACGGTACTGGTCGCAATCGATAAAGTCCTGGTTGCCGAAGAGTTTATCGTATTCAGGGATGGACTGGTGATAGTCGATGAAGTCCTGGATATTGTTGAACAGCGTTTGTGCGAAGAAGGGTGAGGCGATTGCATCCTTGATGTTTACCCAGATGAGGGCCGCCCGTTCGGCCACGTTGACAGCGGTCTTATGCACTCTCCTGGCTTCGCGCTCGCCCCCCTCAATATCGGCAGCATACCTCTCCACAAACGCCGCCTCAGACATGCTCGCGATCTCGGTAGCGGATTGTAGATCAGGATGCGCTTCCTGGAACCGTTCTAACGCTGCTCGGTCGACCAGTATGTTATCGATGGCCATCGTTTTGCCTCCTGATTAAGCTATACTGTGCTCGATCGCACCTCGCGATCGAGGTATGCGTAAGAAAAAGCTTCTTTATAGAAGCAATCTTCCCTACTATTACAGTAAATGCAAGCCAGTTGATGAACGGCTGATAGGGCCAGCAAGATAAAGTACCATGGGGGTGGGCCTGTTCAGGCTACATAGAAAACGAAGGTAAGACACGAGTGCGTAGCGGAACCACACAGCTCAGCGCCGCTCCTCAGGCAACAATGCCCGCTCTGGCGCTACACGGCCTTTGGCACAACGTGGAGCCACGAGTGTAGATTGCAGAGATCAGATGGAGGGCTTGCCTTTTCTACTTCAAATAGAAGCTAAAGTATATCTTTTGTCAAGTGCTCATATTTATTGCACATTTGAAAAAGCCTTCCAGCGAGGTAAAACTCATCCTGCCAGGGCGGCAGGTTGGAGTTCCACCTCGTGGGAGATATAGAGGTCCGCGAGACCTTTCCAACCGATGTATTCAGAGCAATCTCTGCAACGAAAGAACCTAATGGGTAATAATGCTGACTCCTCCCGTATCAAGATCATAACGAGCGCCTACGATGGTAAGCTTCCCGCTTTTCTCCGCAGTGTTCATAATAGTAGATTGACGCAGGTGCTGAACGGTGTTGCTCACATTGAGACGAACCGCGTTATCAGTGCGTACTGCACCAGTCCCTTGTGCCGCCAGGACAGAGGGACGGATGTAGTCGACGAGCGTTTTAATGCTGCCAGGGGGTTCTTCATGGCTATCAATCGCTGTAATAGTCGCACCGACAGCGCCGCAGCGTTCGTGGCCGAGCACCATTAACAATGGAATGTGCAGTTCCGCAACCCCGAACTCCAGACTGCCCAGGCTTGCACTATCTAACACATGAGCTGCTGTGCGGATAATAAAGAGGTCACCCAGCCCCTGATCGAAGACCAGCTCTGGGGGTACACGTGAGTCAACACAGCTAAAGATGATCGCAAAAGGACTCTGTTTTTGTGCAAGGGCAGCGCGGCGAGCCAATGTTTGATCGGGTCGGGTAACTGCGCCTGTTTGAAAGCGAACATTCCCTTCAAGAAGCCGTTGTAAGGGATCATTAGAAGCCGCTGACAGGGTTTTTACAGCTCCTGTGCTTGTTGGAGTTGTCCCGCCAGCCCCTGTGCTCGCCGGTGTTGTTCCGCAGTTACTGAGCGTCAAACCAGCCACGCTCGCTGCCACAAGGGAAGTCCGCGAGGCTTTCAAAAAGCTTCGGCGTGTAGATAGTTCGAAATTCATAGTTCCTTCGCTCCTTTTCGTATGGGTTTTAAATCTATTATAGAGATTCATAAAAAATGTATTTTGCTATGTGAAAAAACAATACATTCATTATAGGGATGAGTAGTAATGCTCATCCCTGGTTAGCGGTGGGTCTCAACTGGCATCTTCCAACCCAGATTTCATCAATAGAGGCCGTAGTTTCTTTCTTGAGATGGAAAGGGACGCTCGCAGCCGCTGAATATCATCCCTCTCGGTCGGCGACTGTATCGGCTCAATATCTATCCCGAAATCCTTAAAGGCGCTCACGAGCGAATGGATGTCATCGAAGTTATCTTTCAAAGCACAGACGACGGCGTATCGTTGGCGTGGCGGCAACATGATTATAGCGGCGATAAATTTCTTAAGCACCTCGGTCTCTCCTTCTTTCCACACCAGTTCATCCGCTGGATCTTGCATTCCTTTGCCTGGCGTGATCAGCAGATTGCCATGGTAGGATTCGCCCTCCTCATCTATCACCAGCGAAAGAACCAGCTTATAGTGACGCATCATATCTACTGTCACCGTATCGACCACGCATCTGATATAGGCCCTCGGATTGGAGATGGTGCCTTTCTGCAGCGCCTGCCATAATTTAATACGCACTCTTTGAGCCAGTTCATCAGTTTCTAGATCGCTTATCCACGAGGAGGCGCGCTGTACTTTTTTCCACACTAACATTTTGATATATTCGTCGTGTTGCGCTAAGAACTCAGCTTCGGAGTCGTGTTCGCATGCCGGAGAAGAGGATGTTGTGAGATCATTCACAGCCTTGTCCCTTCATATCAGAATTATGTTCTAAAAGCACTTCAAACCCTAAGACTACGAGAAGGTGACTACGAAGGCTAAATGCAGAATTGAAAAAGTAAAATATTTTATCAAAGGTTTCTAAGTTTTTCATCACAGTATTTATCTAGGTAAAAGTAGTGATGATTTTTCTTCTAAAATAGCTTTTTTAATGTTGTTCTACCTTGCTTTATCTAATTTCTACTGATATACTATAGATAAGTGCATATCTAATAACCGGCTCAAGTGAGTAAATTAACTCTTTGGAATATTCTATAGGTTTTTAAGATAGTTGTTGATTTTAGAATAATCTAATGATGATTGAAGATAAACAGCATCTTAGTACCATCTTGTGTATCTGCTGGACACTTTAGGACATCTTTGTGTCATGTGCTCGAAAATATATGGGAGTGATGGGGTTCAAATGGAGAAGGATGTAGACAATGAGCCATTGAGGGATAGACAAGAACCATATCCTCTCTCACAAAGCGAGAAGGATTTGCCCTGGTATGCACTATTAAGGGACAGGCGTGAAAAAAAGTCATCTCTCCCAAAGTGAAGTAGCAGAAAAAATAGGTGTCGATGTTAAAACTGTAGGGCGTTGGGAGCGAGGTGAGAGAGTTACAAGGACACTAGCGCGGGCATATTGGTATTTTCTCTGTGCCTCTCTGATCCTGGTCCACCCCGGATACCGCTGCCAGCTAGCGAGTTCAGGCCGACCTTGTGAGCGAGCGACGAGATAGCGCATATACTGCCTCGGACATTTCCCTCTCACCTTGTGCACAAATACCTGACCAGCACTGTTTTCGAATAAGAGGTATTCTTCATCGTCTTGTAGTTGCGAAGGATTGACATTGAAGAGGGAATTTCCTGGAAACTCTATTTTCTCGAATGGTCCATCATTTGAGAGACGACTGAGATCGATATCGACGGGGAAGAAAAGCTGGTGTGCATGATAGCAGAGAAGATCGTGCGCCTCCTTGTCCTCCACGGTACAGGCAAGCACTCTGCCATGTTCTGTGACAATCGAGGAACCATAAACTCTCCTGATGAGGTCTTTGAGGTGCCTCTTTTCTGTCGTGTAGGCATCTCTTAACTCCTCGGGCAAATCGAACATGCTGCGAACATGCTGCCTCGCGACAAGGATAGCATATCCCTCAACAATAGGTCCCAGACCGAGCAGAACATAGAAATGCTCGGACTTATATAACACGCGATCCTCATCTGGATCACAGAAAAAACAACCTTCCACAATACAACTCCAATAGTTTACTATTCGCCTAAAATGATTTGTGCTATGTTTCCATTTTGCTGATTCCAGGCTGTTCCCGGAACAGTCGATACACTTCCATCCTCTCGCACGAGATACGAAGTTCCATGACCGGGAAAGGCCCGCCCGATGACATGAAATTCATAGCCCGCATCTCGCATCGCTTGTTGCGTTGCTTCAAGATCTCTTTGAGATAGAGTAAACATAAGGTGGAAGTCTACAGAGGCGCTAAAGGCAAGGGCGATAGGATCAGTCTGAAAGAAAGCTGCTACTTTTCGGGTAATGGGATGAATGGAAAGATGATTCTCATATATTTCGAATGAAATAGTGCTGGCTTGACCAAGTTGATCAATCGTTGCCTTCGCACCATCGGATACATCCTGGCACGCGTGTACCACACCGAGTCTTGCAAGGATAATTCCTTCTGAAATATGAGCAACTGGACGCTTCCAGGAATTGATGAGCAAAGCTTCTTCTTCTTGAGATAAAGTGAAACCCTCCTTTCTGGCCCTGGTAAAGTAGACAAGCGCTGTGCCTGGTAGCCCCACATCACCCGTAACGCACAGGACATCTCCTTCAATCGTGCCATGGCGACGGAAGTATTTGCCTTGTTCTGTGATGCCAAAGGCGGTTGCAGCTAAAACCATTTCAGTGTAACTACCGATGTCTCCACCGATGATCGGCGTCTTATAAACTGTGGCTGCCTTATTGATACCTTCAACTATTTGAATAAAGTCCGCATCTTCTAGTGTATCTGGATAGCGAATTACCGTGGTCAAACCTGTAGGCGTTGCTCCCATTGCGGCAATATCGCTCAGATTGGCTACGATGAGGTAATAGCCAATGTCGAAGTAATTAAGATATCCCTCCTGGAAGAGCGCAAACTTTGTTCCTCTTACAAAGTCCATGCCCACGACAAGCGAAAGGTTTCCTGGCAGGTCGTAAACTGCGCAATCGTCTGCATCCTCAGCACCGCTCACAAGCTGCATTGGCAACTTTTCGGAAGGTTGCACTTTGAGGATGTGTCGAATGATCTCCAGGCGCTGTTGTTCGTCGGAATGTGCCACAACCTGCTCCTTTCAATTGTCATATTTAGATAATATGACTTAGTTATGTAACTTAATAAGATGTTATGAAATATTTATGAAATATTTCAAAGTATATCTTCTTGTGTTATAATATTTTCATATAATTTCATGCCATATCTTTCAGTCACGATTGATAACCGTTAAGTTTCAATTGTTTTAAAATAATATAACATATTACAAATTTGTTTGATGTTATGGTAAGATGAAAGTAGTGCCTCTTAGGATGATTGTTTATCATAGTTTAGACCTTTGTAGGGAGGCGATTCTAGTATATACCACTGCAAAACCTGCACATTGTTATATGTCAATGGTGCTGACTAGATAGGGGGGATACATGGAAGATTACCTCGAGAAAACAATTCAAACTTATAACAACATAGTCTCGAAATATGTTAATGCAATTCGTGATCGTCAACCTCAGAGTGAGTTTAACGATTTTTGTCAATCTATAGCCCCAGGTGGCCTCGTTCTAGATGCTGGGTGCGGAGGTGGGAGAGATTGCCAGGCATTTGTCGAGAGAGGTTTTTCGGTGATCGGAATGGACCTCTCAAGTAAGATGCTGGAAATAGCCCGAGCCTCCGTTAAGAACTGCGATTTTATACAGGCGGACTTACGAAAGATACCGCTGGATGACGATTCTGTTGATGGCATCTGGTGTTGTGCAAGCCTTTTGCACTTGAAACATTCTGAGGTGCCTAAAGCGCTTGCTGAGTTTAGAAGGATTCTAAAAACAAAGGCTGTTTGTTGCATCCTTGTGAAGGAGGGTAGTGGCGAGGAGTTCGTTCAGGATGCGCTCTCACAGGGGATGCAACGCTTCTATTCCTATTTTCAGGAGGACGAGATGTGTCAGCTCTGTCTTTCTCTGAACTTCAGGATTCTAGGTAGACGTACTGCTCCCGAGGAGGGTGGTCGTCTTCCGGGCAGGTGCGACCGCCGCTGGATATGCCTATTCGTCCAGAAGATATGATGTAGGTGTGTCCGGCTCTATCTGACCTGCCACAGTACGTAAACACCTTGTGTTTCTACGCAATTCGGGCTATCCTCAAAAGGAAGTTATTCACCCTGAGCACGTAATTATGAGATACTCACGAGGTGCAACATATGACAATACGTTCAGAGACTTCCTTTGCCTCAACACTGCCTGGCCGCTACTACTATGATCCGGCGATCTACGCGCTGGAGCAGGAACGCATCTTTTCTCACATGTGGGTCTATGTCGGACGCGCCGATGCATTGACACAACCTGGCACCTATTATACGGTCTCCCTGGGAGGCGAAAGCGTCATCGTCGTGCGCGACAAAGAACTGATGTTGCGTGCCTGCCTGAATGTTTGCCGCCATCGCGGTGCCCGCCTGTGCCCCGAGGCGTCCGGGACTCTCAAGGGGTCGATCCAGTGTCGCTATCATGCCTGGACCTATGCCCTGGATGGACGCTTGATCGGCGCGCCGAATGTTCTCAATGAGAGCGAGTTTCGGGCGCTGGACTTCAGCCTGGTGCCGGTCGCCTTAGAGGTCTGGGAGGGTCTCGTCTGGCTGAACCTCTCTGAGACGCCTGAACCGATCGGGCAACAGGTGCTCGGGCCGATCCGTGAGCGTTTTTCCGACGCCGCCTTCGCTCGCTATGCTGTGGACGACCTGAGATTGGGCCGGACGATCTCCTACGATGTGCACGCGAACTGGAAGATCCTGCTGGAGAACTTCCAGGAGTGCTACCACTGTGGTCCCATGCACCCCGAATTTTGCCGCTATTTCCCTCAGTATAAAGCGGGTGTCGCCTATAACGGTAACGAGGCGGCGACCCTCGCGCCGGGCGTAGAGGCGTTTTCCGTCACGGGCAGAGCGGGCCGTCCCCACCTGCCAGCTCTTCTGCCGGGCGATCTGCGCCGTTACTACGGGATCATCATCAACCCTAATCTGCTGCTAAATCTATTTGACGATCACGTCGTCATCCACACCCTGACTCCGCTCGCGCCGGATCATACACGCGTGACATGCGACTGGCTCTTCGATCGCCAGGAGACCGGGCGAGCAGATTTTGACCCGTCGGATGCCGTGGAGCTTTTCGACCTGGTGAACAGGCAGGACTGGGAGGTCTGTGAATTGACCCAGGCCGGCATGACCTCCAGGGCCTTTCGCAATGGTGGTGTCTATGTGCCTGCTGAACGCCACATTCGCGCGTTCGCGGACTTCGTTCTGGATCGGCTGCACTGAAAAATTAACGCAGTCCCTTTCATACGGGGCTGCGAGGCCAGGAACTCTGGCTGCATCGTTTTGGCTATCGCCTGGTAGAAGTGGCTCCCTTACATCGGCTGGCCCATGTCATAACTGACCTCTTTCCTTCCATTGAGAGGTATGATATTATTCCTTCCCAGAAATGCATGTTTTTCGCTGCCTGGCATGGAGACTGGCAGGGAAGGAGTTATGTTATGGAGAGTGCTCGTACCAGCTATGCACCGCCCGTCGATCAGTTGCTTACGTATGGGGAGGGGCAGAACGTCGCGCCAGAGAAATGGCCCAACTACCTGGAATTGGGGCCTGGTCTCGAACATGTACCCGAACTGATCCGCATGGCGGGCGATGAAGAACTGAACCGGGCCTTTTCGGACACCCTGGAGGTCTGGGCGCCGCTGCATGCCTGGCGCGCGCTTGGACAACTGCGCGCTGAGGCCGCGATCGAACCTCTCATCGCGCTCTTTACAACATTGAAAGAGAGCGAGTGGGCGTTCGATGAATTGCCCGAGGTGCTGGGTATGATCGGCCCTGCCGCCCTACCTGCGCTAGCGGCCAGCCTCGCCGATGCCTCTCTCGATGAAAGTACTCATGTGAACGCGAGTGCCAGCGTCGAGAAGATTGGGGAGCGCTGGCCCGAGGCTCGTGCGGCCTGTGTGGAACTGCTGACGAAACAATTAGAACTGTTCGACGATAACGGCTACGAGCTCAATGGCTTCCTCGTATATGCCCTGGTGAACCTCCACGCCAGAGAGGCGGCTCCGTTGATGGAGCGAGCGTTTGCAGCGGGCAGCGTCGAAGAAGACCTGGTAGGTGATTGGGAGGATGTGCAGGTCGAGCTGGGTCTGTTGCCGCCCGAAGCAGTTAGACGACCATGGATGCTTCCTGAGACGCCCTTGCAACCATTCAGTGCGCTCCCACAGGTCTCCACTACTGAAAGTCGCCAGCACGCGGCTATACAGAAGAAAACCAAAAATAAGATGGCGAAGCAGTCCCGCAAGAAGAACCGCAAACGGTAGCAGGACGGAGGGATGACACGATGCCC
Organism: Ktedonobacteraceae bacterium; assembly: GCA_034438015.1. Classification (GTDB taxonomy): domain Bacteria; phylum Chloroflexota; class Ktedonobacteria; order Ktedonobacterales; family Ktedonobacteraceae; genus JACDAE01. Next base: position 8,229 of record DAOTTD010000240.1, read on the forward strand.
AGAACAGTCAATAGAATGGCGAAGAGAGAGGTATGTCTTTCCCGGCATCAGAAACTCTACTGACGTATGAGCGAAGGCAGCAGTAGTCGCCCTGCCCGATCTAGCGCGCCAGGGCCAGCCCCTTCTGGAAATAGGCCACCGTCTGTTCGAGATCGCCTCTGTTATAGGCCAGGATGCCCATGTCGTTGAGCAGGGCCTCCAGGTATTCGCGATGCCCCAGGGAACGGGCCAGGACGAGTCCCTCTTCGTAGTAGCGCTGCGCCTGGGGATGGTTTCCTTGCGATAGATTAACCCCGCCTATGTAGATGAGCAGGAGATTCAAGAGTTCTTGCTGCTCGCTAGCCTGCGCCAGGGTCAGTCCTTCCTGGTAGAGCGCCTCCGCCTGGTGGTAGTTGCCCTGGAAGTGGAGAACGCGTCCAAGATGGGTGAGCAGAGTACAGATGCGCTCGTTGTTTCCGAAGTTGCGTGCCAGGCGCAGCCCCTCTTCAAAGAGGTTTTTCGCTCGCTCGTAGTCGCCACGGTGGAAGGATACCAGGCCCAGCGTGGTGAGCAGGGAACTCTCGGAGTTACGTGGTGATCCGAGCTGCTGCGCGAGGTCAAGGCCCTCCTGACTGTAGCGCTCAGCCTGGGCGTAGTCTCCGCGCTGCTCGGCGAAGTCCGCCAGGTGGCGCAGGACATGCATGTGTCCCATCGCGTCTTTTTGCTGTAGCGCGACCTGCTGTGCCTGCGAAAGCAAGCGGTGCGCCAGCGCGTAATGCCCACGCACGCGCATGAAAGAGGTGAGGTTTATCGCTCCCTGAAGCAGCGCCTGCGGCATGCCAAGCTCCTCAGCACTGTCCAGGGCGGCGAGAATATTACTCTGCTCTCGTTCCAACGCCTCGTAATCTCGTTCGTACTCCTGGATATACCAGAGCATATAGCTGAGCAGCCGTTGCCGCGCCCTCATGTCCTTACAGCGGGTACTGGCGTAATCGACAATGGTCTGGTGCAGTGTGTAGCGATCTGAACCACTGCTCTCCAGCAGACCGGCGTCCCACAGCGCGTCCAGTCTCTCCACCGAAGTTGCGCTCACTGCCAGGGCCGCCTCCTCTGAGAAACTATTCGGCCTGCCTCTGCAACTCTGGCCTGGGACCAGCCGCGCAACGTACGTTCAACCTTCAATCGGTTTAGTTTCATCTCTTCAGCCCTCCAGGGAGCAAATATGCAGGTCGCCGCTGTAACAATCACGCGATAAGCGTACATCTCTGCATAGATTAATAGCATAGCAGTGATTGCGGTGCTATGAGGGCGTTCACATTTTTCGCGTCGCAGGCCCACTTCTCTCTTCTCGCTGGCCGTCCGAGGCTGCGTTGCCAATGAAGAGGGCCTGGTAGAGATACTATATAAGGATAACAAAAGCGGTTGGAACTTTGTGTTCCAACCGCCTTAACTCTTCTGACAGTTCATTCAAGAGGTAACAGTAATGGTCCCTTTCATATAAGTGTGAATGGTACAGTGATAGGCGAAGGTGCCCGTCGTATTAAACACCATCTTAAAGGTCTGGTGCTGCATCAAGTTGGATGGCGTCTTGAAGGTATTATCATTACTGGTCACCGTGTGGGGCGCGTCCGAAGCGTTGGTCCAGACCACCTCTGCCCCCTTCGGGATGCTGATCGAGGCCGGATCGAACGAGTACTTGTCGTTCTTCTCTACAATTTTCACCTGCACTACTTTTGTTGGAGTGGTTGAAGCCGCCGTGGTGGGCGCGGGAGTAGTTGCCGTGGTGGCCGCAGCGGTGGGTGCGGGAGTAGTTGCCGATGGGCTTGTACTTCCATTGCTGCCTCCTCCACAGGCAGCAACCAGCAGGGTTGTCACCAGGGCCAGGGCAAAGAGTAGTACTCCAAAGGAAAATGAATGTTGTCGAGACAACAGCATAAAAGGTCCTCCTTTCTATCTTTTGTTCGATACTTGATGAGATCTTCCAGAAAGAACTACGAAGATAGGTTACAACAGATGAGGAATCAGATTAAAGAATTTCGCGCCTACGAGAGGAAGAAGCCACCTACGCAGGGGTTTGACATGCTACGATGCACAGTATAGTCTGGACTCACAAGGGTGTGGGCACTTTTACATAGACCAGGCCCTGCTCTATTTTTGTTTCCAGGCGGGGCAGGGGATCGAGATAGCGCAATTTGCCGGCGCTCGGCGAAGGTGCGCCATATTCGGTAAAGATGCCTCCGTGGCATGGACAATGGAACTGCCGGTCAGTGTCCTGCCACTGTACGATGCAGCCTCTGTGCGTGCAGGCGGCGGACAGCGCAATAACGCCAGCCTCGTTCGGGTTCCCCTCGTCGCCGTCTCCGCGTATAATATAACCGACCAGCGTAGAGGTCGCGAAGCGTACGGCGCTCTCCCCCAGCGCTGCCAGCGTCGTCACTGGCTGCCAGATTGTAGCCACATCCGCGTCTATATCCATAGTGGCAGAATAATTTTGGTGGCTGCTCGTGGCAGGAGTGCTGCTCGCAGCAGGTGGCGCGCCGCTATTTTTCGACACGGAGGCCCGGTCGGATGCGGCCCCAATGGCGATCCCACCTGCGCCGGCGACCAGAGAGACGGCAGCAACGGCGCCGCCTCGCATAAGATTGCGACGTGAAAAGAAGAGCGCTTTCTTGCGCTCGCCGGTCCGTTCGGCAGGTCTGGCAGGTACCTCCGATATTTGTGTTTGAGGTGTCGACTGTTCTTCCTGGCTCGCATCTATGTGAGATTGTCTATTCACAACTGTAGCCTGCTTCTCAATACGTGGAAGTTTCAGCGTATCTTCATCCTGTTCTTCCGCCTCCAGCGCGAGAAGACGTTCATGCAACGCGCTCGCAAATTCTGGATGAGGCTCGGCGGCTTCGGGAGTTGCTGCGCGAAAGAGAGCAACCATGCGATAAATGCGTACCTGCTCGGGAGTCAGATTCTTAGGAGGGTGAGCGGGTCGCCCCGCCTGAAGCTCCTCAATATAGCGTTCCAACTCCAGATAGTCTTCAAATCTTTCCTGGTCTTCGTCTGCCATAATCTCTCTCTCCGACAAGGTGATTCTTTGTCTTGTTTGCTCTCTCTAATAAGGTCAGCGCCTGTTGTCACCAGAACGTGTGTCACATCACACCCTGGTGATAACCTGCTCAACGTCGGCGGCACATTTGAGCGCACGAAACTGCAATACTTTGACGTTGGCCTCTGTCAGCCCCATGCGTAAAGCTGTCTCTTTGATTGAGAGGTTGAGCAAGAAGCGGCACGTCAGTACTTCTCGGTAGCGCTCGGGAAGCACTTGCAGAATGTGCTCGACCTTTTTCGCCGGCGCGGCGCTGGTGGGCACAGGCTCTTCTTCCGTGGGTCCTTCCCAGCCGGCATCGAGCAATTCCTCTAGCGAACTAATGGAGGCGCGATAATAGCCCCTCCAATAGTCAGCGACTGTAGTACGCGCGATCTGAAATAACCACTTTTGCACACTCTGTGGGCCGCGTCGATAGTCAACGCCGCGCACCGCCTTCACAAAGGTCTGCGAGGTCAGGTCTTCTGCCTCTTCACGGTTGCCAACTTTACTATAAATATAACGATAGATCAAGACGAGATTTTCTTGATAGAAGGTTTGCATCTCTTGCACATTCTGGCTCCGTTGTCGTTGTGTTTCCCCTTGATCAGACGACAGAACATGCCGCTGCACCATGGCAAGATTTGCATCGGTTTGCGTCCCATACGTCCCGTGTTCTTCGCCTGGCGTACTCACAATAAGTCTCCCCGTTATGACCGGTGTGCTTGATAATGAAAATGTGCATGTAATATTCGAATTGTGCACAAAAACAATTAGTTACGACTCTCTCTGCATTTATGAGAGATGCATACGTGCAATGTATCAGCCTGATAGTTACTATTACGTAGATGGGTTACATCCCATTGTCGTCATTGTCAGGCTGAAAAATAGTAGTAGTCATTTCACACCTACATTATAGCCAGGAAGTCCAGCAATATAAAGCCAGTGTGATCTTATCACACCATTATAATTGTGAACATCTATCATTACTACCAGTGCCTTCTCTATTCGTCGTGGTATACTAAAAAGAAAGCGGCGGAGTGGCGATATCTCGCCTCGCACGCATATTACCTATTACTGGCGTTAAAAAAGAGGACCAGGAGTGGCTTAGAAGGAGATTCAACGTGTTGAAGGATATCTTACGTGAAACACCCGCATACAAACAGATATTGGATGAGGGGCTAGAAGAAGGTTTGGAGAAGGGGCTGAAGGCGGGACTAGAGCAAGGACGCAAAGAGGGAGTAGAGAAAGAGCGCCTGGAGCGCCTGCAATCGCTGCGTCATATGGTTCTCGGTCTCATTCAGGCGCACTATCCTAAATTGTCGACTCTAGCAAAAGGACAAACGCTGATCATCGAGCAGCCGGAGACGCTCGAAGCTCTGCTTATGCGCGTGGCGCAGGCTTCGACGCTGGAGGATGCACAAAACGCGCTTCTCGCGTGGGAAGAGCAGTGATGGTCCGCTTATGCGCTTAAACGGCGGTGATATCCACCGTCGCCAGCCGCTGAATGCGAAGATATGCCCACTGCACTCCGCTCCCCTGTCCGTTGTATGCGAGCATTGCGTTTGCCGTCATATCGTTTAGTAGTTCCCTTGTAGCAGGCTGTTGCAACTGTTGGTCTGTCATGACCAGCAGTTGCCTGATGTCCTGGCGAGCCTTTTCGAGCCAGGCATTGATATGGTTGATTGCTCCTGTGATCTGTGCGGCCAATGCGCGCTGCGAACTGCTGGCGCCCGGAGAGGTGGCTACGCCATTCAGGTGCAGGGCGACGTGTTCGAGGTAGGGCGCTGGATTTTGCTGCGGCTCGAACTCCAGCAGCCCGATATTGCCTGCCGGATAGTCCTGGGTCGGAATGGCTGTTCCGGCAGGGAGGTCTCTCGCCACGTAAGCCGTGCCGTCAAGATATGCCAGGGCCTGTAGCAGGTGAGATCGTAGCGCGGTGCTATCCGTGGTACCAGCCTGCCAGCCAGCGCGCGCGTTTGTTGATGCTGCATAGACTACAGCTATATTGCGATACAACCAGGGGGCGAGTCCACCGCTCAGACCATGCTGCTGGAGCGTCGGATCGCTGGCGAGCAGGTGGCGCAGGTGGTCCAGCAGACTGTATTGCTGGCCGGGGCCAGAGGACAGCGTCTGCGGAATCTGAGCAAGGTAGCGCCAATCGCTTCTGTCCGACGAAGGAAGACGGGGCATGGGCGTCGTCGCCTGCTCGGTTATAAGGAGACGGCTATTGTCCGCGAGGAGATTGCTGTGCTGCGGATCGTTGTAGGTCAGGTGAGCGGCCTGTCCATGTGGAGAGATGGCGCCCAGAAGCACGGCCTGCCCGGTGGTCTGGTCTGGCAATAACCACGCGAAGTAGCTCTTGCCCACAGTAGGACCCTGCGTGATGTGTAGATCGATCTGAACCTGGTCCGCTACATTCAGCCCCCCTTTGAGCGGTTGACCGGAACTGGCGAAGGCGAGTTGCCCAACGATCGGGGCCGTCATTGTAGAGCGCGCGAACCACGCACCCGCACCGATCACTAACACCGCCAGGACAATCAATAGTGCTACAACGGTGCGCCTGCGAGGAGGCCGTTTCTTTGCGAAGTGAGAAGAAGACGCTGTAAATAAAAGATCGGGCGCCGACATATATCACACCTCCGTTTACGACACGCTATACGGCTTTACGGCGAAATCGGCCAGGTGCTGAATATTGCCATAGATGCCGATAGCTCCTCCCTGTGACTGGCCCGTAGATTGGTTGAAGAGGCCGACGTAAGCGTACTGTGTCTGGGTCGCCAGATCGTTCAGGAGCGAGAGCGAAGAGGGCTGCACGAACTGGGCACTATTCAACGCAAGTAGTTGTTTTGCATCGCCGCGTGCCTGCGTCAACCAGTGGTCGACATTATTCAGGTCTGAGGTGATCTGGGCCGCCAGCTTGCGCTGGCTCTGCGTTGTGGCGGGGGCCTGGAGCGCCCCTGAAAGATGAATGCCGATCAGGTAGACAAAGCCCGGTGGCGTAGCCTCGTTGTTGATATAGCCCGCATCCTGTGGATCTAAGCCAAGAAGGGGTATCTGATCGTAACGAGCATCGATCAGCAGACGCGTATTCGGCGACAGGTCCCTGGCCGCCAACGTTCTTCCATCGAGATAGTCTAGTATATGTATGATCTGGTCGCGAGTCATTGTATAATCGCGGGTTTGCCAGGCATCCCGCGCGCTGGATGCAGCGGCGAAGATCTTCTGCGAGTTCTGTAGGAGCCAGGTCGCGAGGCCGCCATGCAGCGAATGGGCCTGTACCTCCGGCGATTCAACGAGCAGATGGCGGAAATGGTCAAGCATACTTACAGGCGTCGAATTACCAGGGATTGGCGTCTGCGGGAGCTCGGCATAGTAGCGCCAGACGTTGAAGTCGGGCGACGGAATGGTTGGCGTGACGGAGGCATCTTCCTCGGTAATCAGGAAACGGCTGGTGGTGGCCAGGAGATCGGGATGGCCCGGTTCGCCCTGGTACAGGAAATGGATGCCCCCGTTGCTCACATTCAGGCCGCCCAGGAATACGGGAGGTGCCTCCTGCTGATTTTTGTCGGGCAGCAGCCAGCCGTAGTAGCTGTTTCCGGAGGCGGGAGAAGGGATGCCAGAGAGATCGATCTGTAGCTCATCGTTGATGCCCTGGTCGCTGATATTCTCATTCAGTTGTCCGCTATTGGCGAAGAACGCGTGTCCAACAACCGCCGTTGATGCGGCATTTCCCCGCAGGAAGGAGAGGATACCGAGACCCGAAGCGACGATCGCCAGGGCCAGCAGCGCACAGAGCGCTGTAAATGCAATTCTTCGCCTGCGTTTCACCTTCGCGTAAGCAGAATAGGACGGAGTATCGTTCGTCTGTAAATGCCCGTTCTGCGCGGGAACATCGTACATTTTCTTTGCATAAGCTGTATTGTTCGGAGGCACAGCAGGCGGCATCGTCGGAGGCGTGATGGGTGCTGGCGCGTTGCTCTCCAGCGAATAGGCCAGTGCGTTGAGCTGCTCGGGCAGGCGCACATTGAGCGCCTGGGCCAGTGCCAGCGTCATAGCAGAGGCGCTGCTGAAGCGCTCCGACGGATCTTTTGCCAGGCTGCGCATAATCACCTTTGTGAGCGCGGGATGGATGTTGGGATTGATCAGGGCGGGCGACGGAGGATTCGCGTTCGCGTGCTGCATTAGCAGTGCAACCGGCCTGTTTCCTTGAAAGGGAAGGACACCAGTACAGATCTCATAAAGCATCACACCCATTGAATAGATATCGCTGTATTTGCTTTCCGGGTAGCCGCGCGCCTGTTCGGGAGAGATATAGAGCAGCGCATCGAGGTTGCGCTTTGCCGAAGTATTCGTCGTATTGTTCAGCAGCTTCGTAAGCGCGATATCCGTGAGTACTGGCTCAATCGCCTTGCTGGACGGACCAGGGGAGCGCCGTAGAATAACATTCGACGGTTTTAACTCTCCATGAACGATGCCGTGCTGGTGTGCATAGTCGATCGCTATACCTATAAATGCGAAGATCTGCACAATCTCCGGGCCGGGAGGAACCTTGCCTGAATGGGAGAGATTATGCATGTAGTTTGCAAGTGTCTGTCCTTCCACATACTCCATTACCAGGTAAGCTAACGTAGTACTGGCGTCGTTTGTAGAGAGCAGTCTTGCGTCGTAGATCTGTGCGATATTGGGATGATGGAGGGAGGCAATAGCTGCAACTTTACCCCTGAAGTGCACCGGATAATCGGGGTCGCCGCGCGATTGAGCGAGAATGAGCTTGATCGCTACATTGCGCTGTCCCTGCGGATCGTATGCTTTCCATAACTCTGATCGATTACTTCGTCCCAGACGTTGCTGTAGCTCATATGCGCCTACCTGTCGTAGATCTGTAGCCATAAATAGATTAATCTCTTTCTGCTCTCCACGAAAAAAGCTCCCCTACGAATTGTATAAACAGACAGCCAGGCTGTCCAGTTTATAGGAAGAAAGGACTATAGATATACCCATTTTTGTGTAGACAAAAAGAATATATATTTAGCCCGAACTTGACTGAACGAGATGACGCTTGTATAATGTAGGAAATAGAACAAAATTTCTAGAAGGAGCAGAGGATGAGTGACCAGAGTAATGGGCAGGTGCAACAAGAAGGACAGCAGCAGGCCCGCTCTTTTAATCCAAATGAGCATGTAATGCAATTGAAGAGTAGAGAGGGTTCCAAAGATTATCTGCCAGTGCAATGGCGCCTCGTCTGGTTTCGCGAGCGCTGTCCGCAGGGCACGATTGATACAGAGGAGCTCGAAGTAGATCTTGACCGTGACGTCGAAGAGGAGGTTTATGTCTGGAACAACGAGAAGCGGCGCAGCGAGAAGGTTGTGAAGCGTGCTAAAGGATACGCGCGCTATAAAGCAATCGTTACGGATGGCAAAGGTGGTAGGGCAACGGGAACGAAGTCTGAGAACGCTGCTAACTTCCCAGATTTTGCCGAAAAAGCTGAGACTGGAGCTATTGGGCGAGCACTGGCAGGATTGGGGTATGGCACTCAATTCGCACCAGAGCTGAGTGAGGCTCATCGCATCGTAGATAGCCCCGTCGAAAGGCATGGCTCCTCCTCCAATAACGATGCCAGCGTTCCCTTTGCCTCCGTGCGTTCCAACATGATGGCGGCCAATGGCTCGAATAACAATAGCGTGCCCCCTGCCGCCGTTGAGGATGCTTCCACATCGCTGGTGACGGAGCAGCAATTGAACAGTATTCGCAAGCTGTGTGAGCACCTGGGCAAGTCGGAGCCCGACAATGTGACGACGATCAGCTACCTGAACGCCAAGAAGTTGATCCAGCAACTGACCACTGAATATAGGGAGTATAAGCAGAGCAACAAGGCTTCCTGAGAAAGGTCCGCTATGACCGCGCAAGAGCTTGAGCATGCCGAGAAGCGTATGCAGCAGAAATGGTATGACCTGGTGATGGCCGAACAAAAAGGGACGGCGACGCCTGTGCTTGAACGTATGTATAATGCTTACATGCTGGCGGTGGAGGAGTACAATCGCTGCTCCTCCGACTACCAGTGCGAACACCAGGAGCAGCCTATCTCCGTACCTGCGCAACAGGGAAAAACAGCCACACGACACAAGAGAAAAGCCTCGTAGTGCCTCTCTGTAAATGGGTCTATGCCATTCTATCGACACAGTGAATCGGCCTGTGTGCCAGTAGGGAAGGGGCTTGCCCCCATCCGGCTCCTGAGAATGCTGCTCCTCTGTCTGATCGTGCTCTCTGAGCCGGACGGGGGCAAGCCCCTTCCCTACTGTTGAAGCCGTGGGGGCAAAATCCACGTACCGCAAGCTCGTGATCAGGGCATTTCTTCAAGCTCACTTGCACGGGCCTATTGCCCCCATGGGTTGAAGAGCCCTGAATATTTCCTGAATGTTTTTTCTACAGCCCATTGATGAAATTGACGATCGCATCGACCACGGCAGCGGGCGCATCGAAAAGGATCATATGGCCCACATCGGGAACGATCATCAGGTGCGAGCCCGCAATCTCGCGATGCAGGCGCTCGGCGTATTTTACCGGCGTCACCTGGTCCTCAGCACCCCACAGAATCAGCATGGGCTTGCCCACGATCTGCAGGTCCGACGCAACAGAATTGATATAACTGGGAATGAGCAGGCGGATGTGCTGGTAGAGGACCTCCTTGCCCAGTTCGCTGTTCCACTGATTGACGTACTCGTCGATGACGTCGCCGAAACGGTCGATATTCTTGACCGCGTTGGGGAGCGTCGCGCGCAGGTCACGAATCATATCTTCGTAGCTTGTTTGTTTGGGTGCGTCGAAGTCCTGGCGCTTCTCTATATCGGGCAGAGGCCAGTTTTCAGCGAACGAGTGCAGATAGCTAATAGTATTGATGAGTACGACCGCAGCCACCCTATCGCGATACAACCGGGTGGCGAGAATCTGCGCCACACCGCCGCCGAAGCCGACGCCCACGAGAATGACGTTAGTGAGATTGAGGTCCCGCAGCAGGTAGTGGAGCATGTCGGCCTGGCCCCAGACGGATGTGTCGGCGGGCCAGGGATGATCGGACTGCCCGAATCCAAGCATATCGATGGCGTAGACCGCTCGCTTCAAACCGCTCAACTGCGGAATAATACCCTCCCAGGTGAAGGCGCCCGCTGGAATATCGTGCAGCAGAATAATGGCCCCGTCGGTCCCATATTCCGCGCCCTGAACGATATAACTGATAGTATAGTGAATAGAACGCGCCGTGCGCCGCTCCAAAGTGCCGGCTACATTTGATGTATTACTTGACATAATTCCTCTCTTGTCACTCTGTACGTGGGAAGTGGGTAGAGGGACCCAGTTTACCGTACCGAAGCTTTGCCTCTTTCTGGGTCCCGTATTGTAAGATCACTTAACCTTTGCTGATGCCATCAGCAGAATGGGGAATATCGAGTGGCATGACATGCTGTGGCAAACGACCCCTCCATTCTACTGAACCGTTTGAGGATACTGCATATAGATACTATAGCGTGTCTCACGCTTTCGCGTACAGGGATGGAACGTTGTAGAAAGCGCTGAAGCCCGCGTAGCGTGCCGTCTCGTCGCCCAGTTCGTCCTCGATGACGAGCAGGCGATTGTACTTAGCCACGCGCTCGCTGCGGGACGGCGCGCCCGTCTTAATCTGCCCGGCGTTCGTCGCCACCACCAGATCGGCGATCGTCGTGTCCTCGGTCTCGCCGGAGCGGTGGGAGACAACGGCGCTGAAGGAGGCGCGCTTTGCCATTTCGATCGCGTCCAACGTTTCAGTCAGCGAGCCGATCTGGTTGAGCTTGATCAGGATCGAGTTCGCGGAATGCTCAATGATGCCGCGTTTCAGGCGCTCCGTATTGGTCACGAACAGGTCATCGCCCACGAGCTGGATGCGGCTGCCCAGGCGTTGGCGCAGGTGCGCCCAGCCCTCCCAGTCATCTTCTGCCAGGCCATCCTCAAGAGTGATGATCGGATAATCATTGATCCACTGCTCGTACAGATCGACCATCTCTTTTGAGTTCAGTGTACGACCCTCGCGTGCCAGCACATACTTCCCGTTCTCATAGAATTCAGTCGAGGCGGGATCCATGCCAAGGAAAATGTCAACGCCGGGTTTGTAGCCTGCTTTCTCAATAGCCGCAACGATGACTTCTAGAGCCTCGCGGTTGGAACCGAGAGAAGGTGCAAAACCGCCTTCGTCGCCAACGTTTGTGTTGAGTTTCTTGTCGTGAAGCACCTTTTTCAGGCCCTGGTAGACTTCGGCACACCAGCGCAGCGCCTCGCGGAACGAGGGCGCGCCCACCGGCAGGATCATATATTCCTGCATATCGGTCGAGTTATCGGCGTGCTTGCCTCCATTTAAAATATTCATCATTGGAACGGGGAGGGTGCGGGCCGAGACGCCACCTAAATAGCGGTAAAGAGGCTGGTTCTGGGCGTTTGCCGCCGCCTTCGCCACCGCGAGCGAGACGCCGAGAATAGCATTTGCCCCCAGCTTTGCCTTGTTAGGCGTGCCGTCCAGGGCGATCATCACTTCGTCCAGCGTCGTCTGATCGGTTGCATCCAGGCCAACAATGGCGTCGCTGATGGCGTCGTGGATGTTGGCAACGGCGTTTAGCACACCCTTGCCGCCGTAGCGGCTCTTATCACCATCGCGCAGCTCTACGGCTTCGTGCGCGCCCGTTGATGCGCCGGATGGGACCGACGCGACGCCGCGCGCGCCTCCGATCAGGAGCACTTCGACCTGAACGGTGGGGTTTCCGCGCGAATCGAGGATCTCACGCGCCGTGACATCTTCAATAGTCGTCGAATCACTGGTGTTGTTAGACATAAATAAAATCCTCCGCGAGAGCCATGTCGTGCATGGCGTGCGTCGTTCTGCTAATCGTACATTTTCAAGTAAATGGGACGTTGGCTACTACATCCTTGCGGGCCTATTGTACATCGTGGAGGGGGATTTGATCAAGTGAAAGACAGCGCATCAAATTTTACTAATATGACAAGAATATAGGTGAGCGGCCAGCAAACGGTGTGAAAGCGATGCGAACCGCTCAAAAATGTTTTTAAGAAGGCGCATATCTCGATCTTATGCGCAAATCACCATGTTTCGATCTTTGAGAGCGCGTGCTGCAAAACATCCGTGTGCTCGGGGAGACCAACGGTGATGCGCACGAAGTTGCTCAGGTAGGGATGATTGAAGTAGCGCAGCAGCAGACCATGCGCCTCAACGGTGGCGCGCAGGCGCTCCATCTTGACATCTTCCTCACGTACACGACAGAGGATGAAATTGCCCTGTGAAGGAATGGGTTCCAGGTATGGATAGCTGGCGAGCACATCGAACAGGCGTGCGCGCTCCTCCACCAGACGTCGCACCTTGTCCAGCGTGTAGTTCAGGTGCTTGAGCGTCTCGATCGCCGCGATGTGGCCGGCCAGATTCACCTCGAAAGGACACTGCGCCCTGCGTAGATAGGTAACGATCCATTCGGGAAAGATGCCGTAGCCGATGCGCAGTCCCGCCAGGCCCGCCCATTTGCTGAAGGTGCGCATCACGATCAGATTCTGATGCTCTTTGACCAGATGCGCCAGGCCCGCAGGCCGATCCGAGAACTCCACGTATGCCTCATCGACGACAACAATGCGTCCGGTCTCTAGCAGGGCCAGCACGTCATTTTCGCAGACGGCGTTGCCCGTCGGGTTGTTGGGCGAACAGAGAACAATCATCTTTGTCTCAGGCGTCAGCGTCGCCAGGATGCCCTCGACATCGACCTCATAATCTATCGTGCGCGGCACCTCCAGCACGTAGGCACCACAGAAGGTGGTGACAAACGTGTAAAGCGAGAAGGTGGGAGGGCAGCAGATCACATTATCCCCGACCGACAGAAAGATATGCCAGAGTAGATTAATCAGTTCGTTGCTCCCGTGGCTGACGACTATAGACTGGCTGGCGGCGCCGGTGTATTCGGCCAGGGCATTGCGCAGAGCGGTCGAATCAGTATCGGGATAATTGTTATAGTTACCGTGATCACCCAGGGCTCTGAGCACCTCGGGTGGGGGGCCGTAGGGACTTTCGTTGCTATTTAATTTAATAAGCTGCTGTATCGGTATGCCTGTACGTGCGCTAAAAGTCTCCAGTGACTCGCCAGGTATGTATTCGGCCATACGCTCAATCTCTGGACGCACGTGAACGAGGCGAGGAGAGTCCATATACATTTTTCGTCCTATTTCTCCGAGTCAGCGTCCACAAAAATTTGTGCTGGTCGCCGGATAAGCGAATTGCGAGGAGTGGCGGGCGACCCGTTGAGCACGGACCTGGTGTTTCCACCGCCGTAGCGCTTCGCCAGGCTCGCCTGTGGCTCTATAGCAACCTGCTTGCTGGTTATCTCTATAGCACCCTCGGTCTGCTGTTGTAGCATATCGATGCCACGGCGCAGCGTCATCATATCGCGCATGAAGCAGGCGACTGCGGAGGCGGCTGAGCCTTTCTCTTTCGAGGTATCGTAACGACGCGCGGTAGCATCGCCCGCCGCCTGTGCGGCCCTGGCCATAGGATCGGAAGTTTTGGCGGCGTAGGCATCCTGGAAGATATCATCCCAACTGCTCCAGCGACCGCGCAGAGGCTTCCAACCGAGCTGGCTATCGCTGACCGTGCGCCACTTTTCTTCCGTGAATTGTATCCAGTCGTCGAAGAGGCGCGAGAAGGCGGCTACCTGCTGGCGCAGATGCTCTTCCTCGGCGGAAGGCCGCTGTGGGAAGCTCTGTGGGAGCCCGTCGGTGCTTTGAGGACTGATGTAGCTATTGGCATGCGAGAAGCCCTGTTGAGCGACGAATCCATTTGCCCCCTGGAATGTATTGCTGACGCCGGGGAAGAAGCCCGAGCCTGTGAAGGCGGAGAGGTCCGCCGTCACCTGTCCATTTGGCATTCCCAGGACGGGGAGTTCGGTGCCTGCTGGCAGCTCACCGATAATGTGGATGCCGCTGGCGCTGAGCGCCGGGCTCATCATGGCGTTGCCATCCTGTAACAGAACGCCCTCGGTCAGGGCAGGTAAGCCACCGATAACGATCTCCTCGTGCCCGACCGCGTCAAGGATGCGCCACGCGAGCCGTGGGTGCCTGGTGGCCCACCACAGGCGGCGTCCGATGAAGGTAGAGGCGAAGGTAAAATTGACGATCAGCCACACGACCCCACGTACAGCTAACCAGTTGACGAGCGCAACGACAATGATCCAATACCAGGTGTCATGCTGCCCCGCCTCTTCGATAAAGGTCAGTACAGCGGCCACAGTAAGGCTGGGATCGCGTAGTGGATTGATAAAATCTAAAATACGCCAGAGCCACTTCCTGCCTGTCTTCTCTTCCAATTTGCGCTCCTCTCGACTCTGCCGCTGGTCCGGCAGAACATTATACTTTAATCCGGTTCTCGTTGGGCATTCTAGCATGTGATCTCCCTGTTCGCAAGTTTTAGCAAGGGAACAGGGAGTTATTGGTGGTATCAAAGTACTGGTCTGTATGTGCCAGAGCCGATCCGGTTATATTGTGTCTGATTAGTAGAACGAGTTAGAATTTTAGCGATGGAGGAATCAGTACTAATGTACCGCTCGTGGCTCAAGGGCCGTGCCAGGCCGGAGTCAGCGTCCTTCTGGTTATAGTTTGAGGTGCTGCTGCTGTAGTACCAGTAGTTCGCTGATGCCCTGCTCCGCCAGTTCGATGAGCTGGTCCATAGCGCGTCGACCGAAGACCGCGCCCTCACCGGTCCCTTGCACTTCGACGAACTGGTGCTCCGCCGTCATGACGACGTTGAAGTCGACGTCGGCGTGCGAGTCTTCGGCGTAGTTGAGGTCGAGCATGGGCTCTCCGTTTATCACGCCGACGCTGACCGCTGCGACCGCCGTGCGTACCGGGTGAACCCTGAAGAGTCCGCGCTGCAGGAGGAGAGAGCAGGCGCGATGTAGCGCGACATAGGCTCCAGTGATGGCGGCGGTGCGCGTTCCCCCGTCGGCCTGCAAGACGTCACAGTCGAGGGTGAGGGTGCGTGGACCCAGGGCCTGCATGTCGACGACCGCGCGCAATGAGCGCCCGATCAGGCGCTGTATCTCCTGCGTGCGACCGCTAACCCTGCCGTCGCGCTCGCGCGAGGTGCGCGTGAGCGTTGAGCGGGGCAGCATATTGTACTCGGCTGTCACCCAGCCGCGATCTTTTCCTTCCAGGAAAGGTGGCACCTTCTCCTCCACGGTTGCTGCGCAGAGTACACGTGTCTTGCCGGTCTCGATCAGGACCGAGCCTTCGGCGTAGTCGAGGAAGTTGACTGTGATGCGAGCGGGTCTGAGTTGAGTCTGTTTGCGCCCGTCGATTCGTGTAGTCATATGGGAAACCTTTCTGCAGTTTCAAGCATTATAATATAAGTAGAGTAGGATACACTAGATAGGGGTATACCAGCGTTCCCAGGGCCATTCAAAAGTCCGGCAGCGTTCCAGTACTCTAGGAATTCCGGTCTGTTGTATGGTAACATTACTATAGGGGCCTTGCGTAATTATACTCTATGGTTCGGTGTGTTCTAGATTGGGCGTACAATGCGTAGGAAACGCGTGTACGGTGGTGCTTCTACAGGATCTTGTGGAGTCTCTTGCTCCTGTGGGAACGACAACAGGCACCTAATTTAAGAAAGGATAAACACATGCCTTCGCGGATGACGACGGTTGTTCATCCTCCGCAGTTGATGCATGCCCGCCGTCTCATCATTGCATCCAATCGTGGTCCCGTTGAATATCAGTTGAGCAAGGATAAGAAGCTCAAGCCTCGCCGTGGGGCTGGTGGTATGGTAACGGCCCTGATTGATGCTGGAAACAGCATGAACGTGACCTGGGTTGCAATGACGATGACTGAGGGTGATCGTATCGCTGTAAAGGAAGCATCTGGAGGATTGCTTCAGTCACCCCTACGTGGGCAAGACATGCAACTGCGCTATGTGTCCATCTCAAAGGCCGCATACCGCAAACACTACGAGAAAATTAGTAACGAGTTACTCTGGTTTCTGCAACACTACCTGTATGATCCTACCCAGGACCAGGAATCGGCGCGTCAGTTGCAGGACGCCTGGAACAATGGCTACTGTGTAGCAAACCAGGCAATCGCTGATGCTATCAATGCTGAGGTTGATCGTGAAGAGACTATTATGCCGGTGGTGATGCTCCATGACTATCACCTGTACCTGGTCTCGTCGATGATTCGCAAGCAACACCCCTCGATCATTATTCAGCAGTTCATTCACATCCCCTGGCCGGATGTGCGTTGCTGGCACTTTTTGCCTAGCAATATCGCGCATGCCATTTATAGTGGTCTGGTCGGCAACGATATTATCGGCTTCCAGACCGAACGCGATGCCCGTAACTTTCTAGAGGGAGCACGCACG
The DNA here is from genome assembly GCA_034438015.1 of Ktedonobacteraceae bacterium. Lineage (GTDB taxonomy): Bacteria > Chloroflexota > Ktedonobacteria > Ktedonobacterales > Ktedonobacteraceae > JACDAE01. Next base: position 24,713 of record DAOTTD010000240.1, read on the forward strand.
CTCCTGGATGGTGCGGTCGTCGATTTCGAGGAAGGCGCCGTCTGGTGGCAGGGCCACTGCACGCGTGCACGCGCCTATCCGATCTCCATCTCTGTAACTGAGGAGCGCCGCATCGTGAATAGCGCGGCTGGAAAGCGCGCCGCTGAGAAGATCAAGCCGTTGTTGCGCGAACATACGATTATGCGTGTCGATCGTCTTGAGCCGACGAAGAATATTATTCGCGGCTTCCAGGCATACGATCACGTGCTTGAAAAATGTCCTGATCTCCACGGTAAGGTCACGTTCCTGGCTTTCCTCGTCCCGTCTCGCCAGACACTACCCGCCTATCGGCGTTATGCTGCTGACGTGTTTGGACTCATTGAAGAGATTAATCATAAGTACGGGTCGGAAGATTGGACTCCGGTGCAGGTGTTCGCCGATAATGATAGGACGCGCGCACTGGCTGCCATGCAGTATTATGATGTATTGTTGGTGAATCCAATTATCGATGGTATGAACCTGGTTGCCAAGGAGGGACCGGTTGTCAATCACCGCAATGGCGTTCTTGTGCTTTCCCGTACTGCCGGAGCATTCCAACAATTAGCGAAGGGATCTATTCCCACCTCACCGGCAGATGTCTCAGAAATTGCTAATAGCCTCTATAAAGCGCTCATGTTGTCACCTGATGAACGCCGGGTGAAGTCGCAGATAGCTCGTCAGGCCGTAGAGCGCAGCGATCTCAATATGTGGCTGTCCCGTCAGATATCCGATATTAACGATCTGCTCGATCGCACCTCTCCGTTACCCCGTCCTGTAAAACCACAGCCTGAGACCACCGATAACGAGGCGATTATTGCCAGTGTTGGCTAGCAGTGGTTTGTTGGGTACCTTTTGGGTGGATCATCGATCCCACCCAAAAGGTACCCACCGGACTAGCTTTACTGTTTGCTCCCATCCTGAAGCTCATCGACGATCTCGTGGAGGAGTTCGACCATGCCTGCAACGTGCTGGACCTTGATGTCGGCGTGCTCCAGCAGTTCTGGTATGGTGTCGCTGTACTGCACGACGACGGAGAGCGCGGTCAGCCCTTCGCTACGCAGACGCTTCGCTTCCAGGATCGCGTCCAGGTCGGTGCGATCGTCGCCGGCGAAGAGGACGCCGCGCAGCCCGTAGCGCTCAACGAAGCGGCGTAGCGCATGTCCTTTGTTGACACTGAGGGGGGCGAGGATCTCGACGGCTCGCTTCCCTTCGCGCAGGCGCATCTTGACCAGGCGCGCAGGCTCCTCCATGACGGCGAATATCTGCGCGCGCGCCTGCTCTGGATCGGGGGCGAGGCGGTAGTGCAAGGTACCCCCGACATGCTTGCGTTGCACGATCAGTCCTGAAAGCGTTGCGAGCTCCTTCTCTGCATAGTTGAGCAGATACTCTCCAGGCTCTGCGTAGGGCAGAGCCTCTGGAATGAGCTGGACCGGGTGATGAGGGGGCAGCCCGTCGGACCATTCCAGGCCGTGCGTGCCGATATAGGTCAGGCCATCGATGTTAACGATTCTTGCGCCGTCCTCTACTCCGCGCCCTGTGATGATGGCGACATGGGCGTACTGCCTGGCCTGTTCCAATAGTTCCGCGACGCCTGGATCGAGTCGCGCTTCGTCCGGTGTGCGCACGAGCGTGCTAAGCGTCCCATCAATGTCGAATACGAGGCCGAGGGGGCGCTGCTCCAGTAAGATATGTATATCTGGAGAAGAAGTCATGTCAGTGGGTACCTCCGTTTGTTATGTTATTCTACTTTCTAAGTACAATTACGCAAATTCTGCGGTATAATACTTAATGTATTTTAACTTGCCCTTTTTATGGTCCCATGCGTATACTTTCCTTTGAAGGAGGCGACAGAAGCTTGTGTTCTTTTACGACCCGTTTGAGGGATTGAAACAACCGTTTGAGGGATTGAAACAACCTACCAGCGGCTCTGCACCGCTGTGCGTATATGTTTATCGTAGATGGCGCGCACACGCCGCATGGTCTCCTCGCTCAAGGGTGGGAGGTCGGCGGCGTGTGTATTATCTTCGGCCTGCTGTGGATTCTTTGCGCCCGCTATGACGGTGCTCACCTCCGGGTACATCAGTATCCAGCGCAGGGCGAACTGGGCCATCGTCGCACCCTGGGGGACCAGCGCGCGCAGTTCCTCGACTGCCTGTAGTCCCGTTTCGTAATCCACGCCGGAGAAGGTCTCGCCCTGGTCGAATGCCTCACCGTGACGGTTGTAGTTGCGATGGTCGTTCTCTGCAAATTGTGTATCACGTCGGAACTTGCCGCTGAGCATGCCACTGGCGAGCGGGACGCGTACGATAATGCCGACCTGGCGCTCGCGGGCGGCAGCAAAGAACTCTTCGGCTGGCTTGAGCCGGAACATGTTGAAGATGATCTGCACGCTTTGCAGATTGGGATACCTGATGGCCTTGAGCGCCTCCTCAACCTTCTCGACGCTGACGCCGTAGTTGCGTACCTTGCCCTGGCGCACGAGATCGTCGAGAATGGCGAAGACCTCTGGATCGTCGTAGACCTCGCTCGGCGGGGAGTGAAGCTGCAGGAGGTCGAGCGCTTCCGTATCCAGGTTGCGCAGGCTGCGCTCCACGAAGCCGGTCAGGTTCTCCCGATTGTAGCCCTCTGCCACATGTGGATTGAGCCGTCGTCCAGCTTTGGTCGCAATGTAAATCCGCTCGCTATGCGATTTACGTGCCTGGGCGACGAGCTGTTCGGAATGACCGTCGCCGTAGACATCGGCAGTATCGATAAAGTTGACGCCCAGCTCGATCGCCCTGTGGAGCGCCGCGATAGCCTCCCTATCGTCCGTTGATCCCCAGGCATCACCGCCGATGGCCCAGGAACCAAACCCCATCTCAGAGACGTTCCAGCCGGTACGTCCAAATGCGCGATATTCCATATAAGATACTCCTTTTTTCTCTGTCTGATTGCTTGATAGTTCGCTGCTGGGCAGGTGGAACATATCTCTTGTCACGTTTGAGCATCCAGAGAAGTATACCCTATAGTATTGTGTGACGATGAAAGGAACCTTCTTGTAAGATGTATACTTATCCCTCCTGAGTGGGGGATGGCGTCACGTCGCGGGCCATCGACTGGGCAACCACGCGCAGGCGACGGATCTCTGCGACGGTCCCGTAGACCATTTCGAACAGCGCCTTGTTGGCGTCGATGCCCGCATGCATGAGCCACGCGGCGGCCTCGCTGGCAAGATTTTTTCTGCACAATGTGAAAGTTTTTTATGCTAGAATGACGACATGCTGAGAACAATTACTGCCACGCGCTATGTGACGCCCTTACGCGAGGGCGGCTCGCTACCGGCGATCATGGAGGCGGACGACGATGGGCTCTACGTCGTCAAGTTTCGTGGAGCCGGCCAGGGATCGAAGGCGCTGATTGCCGAACTGGTCGCCGGCGAGATTGCGCGCGCCCTGGGACTGCCTGTGCCGGAGATCGTTTTTGTGGAGCTGAACCCTGTGCTTGGTCGCTCCGAACCGGATTTCGAGGTTCAGGCCCTGCTTAAGGCGAGTGGGGGCCTGAATCTGGCGCTCGATTTCCTGCCCGGTGCCCTGGCGTTCGACGCCCTGGATGCGCGTTTGTTGGAGCCGTTGACCGCCTCATCCATCGTCTGGTTCGATGCCTACGTCACGAATGTCGATCGCACGGCGCGCAATACCAACATGCTCTGGTGGCATCGCCGCCTGATGTTGATCGATCATGGCGCATCGCTCTACTTTCAGCATATAAGCTCGAATTACATGGAGCGCAGTCGCAACCCTTTTGCTCCGATCGAAAAACACGTCTTGCTGCCTGCTGCGAGCTTACTTGCGGAGGCCGATCGGTCTCTAAAGGCGCGCTTAACGCCCGCGCTCTTGCAGGGTATCATAGACCAGATCCCCACTTCCTGGTTGGAAGGTGACGCAAACTTCGCCGATACTGCCGTCCATCGTGTAGCCTATCTCGACTACCTTTTGGATCGCCTGGCACATTCAGACGTTTTTGTAGAGGAGGCTATGCGTGCCCGCGACCAGCTCGTATGATTATGCAATCATCCGCCTCGTTCCTTCTGTGGAGCGCGGCGAGTGCATCAATATAGGCATCATCCTCTTCTGCCGCACACGGCGCTTTCTGGGCGCGCTTATCCACGCGGACCCGCAGCGTCTGGGCGCGCTGGCCCTGCAAACAGATCTTCCCGCCGTCCAGGAGCAGCTCGATCATCTGCTGCAGGTCTGTTATGGCAAGAGCGAAGGCGGCCCGATCGGGCAGCTCCCTCAATCCGAGCGCTTTCACTGGCTGGTCTCGCCGCGCAGCACAATCATCCAGACATCTCCCGTCCACTCCGGCCTCTGCAGTGACCCGGCGGTGACTTTACAGAACTTGATGCAGAAGCTGGTGCTTTTGTAGGGGAGATTCCCTGAATCTGCGACGGTAGTGCGCATGGTATAATACGGGGTCAGTAAGTGTAAATTGCTTCCTTGTAAACGGAGATCAGCGTATGAGCGAAGTGGAACACGTCCTGCCAGTGCACAATCAGCTCGGCGAGGGAGCGCTGTGGAGCGTGGATGAGCAGGCATTGTACTGGGTTGACATCGAGCGCAATTCCTTCAGTCGCTTCCTGCCCGCGACGGGCATCTACGAGACGGTGGATGTCGGTGTGCCGATCGGTGTACTCGCGTTGCGCGCCTCTGGTGGCCTGATTATGGCGACAAAAAAGGGTTTCGCTTTATGGGATAACGGAACAATGCGTTTCATCGTGAACCCCGAATTCGATAAGCCGCACCTGCGCTTCAACGATGGTGCCGTTGACAGTCGGGGACGCTTCTGGGCTGGCTCGATGGGCGGACCCGGCGAGGGGACGCTCTACCGCCTCGATCCGGATGGCTCGGTCCACATCATGATCCCCGGTGTGAGCACACCCAACGGCATCGGCTGGAGTCTCGATGACACCATTATGTATTTCACCGATTCAGTGCCACGCGTCATCTACGCGTTCAACTACGATGCTGTTAGCGGCAACATCGTCAACCGCCGCAACTTCATCGAGGTTCCCGAGGAGATTGGCACGCCCGATGGCCTGGTCGTTGATAGCGAGGGGTATATCTGGAGTGCCTGCTGGGATGGCGCGAAGATCGTACGCTACACTCCTTCAGGAGCGATCGATCGTATTATCCCCGTACCCGCCCTGCGTCCGACCAGTTGTGTCTTCGGCGGTCCCGCCCTGAACGAACTCTACATCACCTCCGCCGTGACTGGCCTGAGCGAGGAGCAGCTCAAACAGTATCCTCTCTCCGGCGACCTGTTCCGCCTGCAGGCTGGCGTTACAGGGAGAGAGAAGTTCAAGTTTGGGGGGTAGGAGAGCCGACCCTGCTCGAATGCTTGCTTATTTTCAGAATCTGAACCATTAACAATTTCATGAGGAGGAAACATCATGGATGACTTTGACCGTGAAAAAGTTGATGAGGTTGTTCTTGCCCTTATGCAACTTACGTTGCACGATTACTATCGGGCCTGGAAAGGCTTCGATTGGGACACGCTTGACCGGCTGTACGAGAAGATGTTGATAGAGAATCCAAGAAGCAAGGCAAAGTCGGTGGTGCTTACTGAGGAAGGGCTTGAAAGATCGGCCACCCTGTTTCAGCAATATTTCGGAATAGCAAAGGAAACGCACGATAAGCCGTAGGATGAACACCTCAATGCTATAGCGTTTGCAAATACTCGTAGATGATGGATTAGATAGTTCATTTTCCAAAGAGCCGTCTGACCTCCTCCCACATGGGCACTTGATCGAGGTCACCGACAGCTACACGCTCATCCCCGAAGATCAACTTGACGTACTCGCTCGCGCCATCCATCAGTTCGTCCGCAGCGAGCATCACCAAAAGGGCTTTTGGGTTAGAAAGTGTCCTGGACCAAAACTCTCTTGTCTCGGTTAGCCAAATTGGCCATTGAAATTCTCATTAATTGCGGCTATACTGATGTGAATGAGTTACTGGTGCGCACTATGCTGCAGGCACTTAAGAAACGGGAAGGCCGGAAATTGGCATATAGTAGAACAGGATGAGAGTGAGGTATGGATCAGTGAGAAGGACGGAGAAGACATGGTAGCCAACAGAGTAGATGATGGTCTCTACATGACGGTAGAGCAGTATCTAGCCCTCGATGAGGCCACTGACGGCAAGTATGAATATCTCGATGGCTATGTCTTTATGCTGCGTCCACCTTCTAGCGCATACGATGACCAGCCGCGCGATATGGCCGGTGGGAGTGTTGCTCATGCTGCTCTCTGCGCGCGCCTCGCTACGCTCGTGAATGTTGCTCTAGGAGATAGCCCCTGCATGGCATATACCAGTGATGCTCGCATGAAGCTCGCTGAAAGGCAGTACCTCTATCCAGATGTAACGATATCGTGTGGCGAGGAAGCCGGATCAATGTTAGCGAATCCGACTGTGATCATTGAAGTCTTATCACCAACGACTGAGAAGCGCGATCGTGGTGCAAAATTCAAGTCATACAAGGCGCTGCCGTCGGTGCAAGAGTATGTGTTGATTGGCAGCGAAAACCGTGCGATTGAGGTTCATCGGCGCGAGGGCGATTTCTGGCGACAATACCTTTATCGCGAAGGCGATCTGGTCGAACTCAAGAGCCTCGGGATACGTTTCCCTTTTGATGAGGTATACCGTCGGATACCTTTGTAGATGGGTGCCTCACACGTTTTTGCAAAAAGCTGTGGTACACTCTACACGATCTATCGTTTATGCTCGTCTGTTTGCAATGTCAGACACATCCATGCCACACATATGCAAGGTAGAAACCACCACGCTTATACAAATACATATTGAAGCTCAGTCCTCCTACGATACACAGTAGAACAAGCGTCAAGATAAGAGCGCTCAAAAGAATCATGTGCATCTCCTCCACTTCATAGGAATCGACCATTCATAGCCTGGAAAAACCGCTCCCCATCTGATTTCTTCCGCCAACTGGTAAATAGGCTGAAGGTTCGGACAAAAGTGAGCGTGGAGAACCTACGTGTCGAACCTTCGCCCAAAATCTTCGTGGGGCGAAGGTTCGACATGACTTCCACTCGTCTTCCTCGTTTCATAACAACAGGGCATTTTTCCGTGGAGAAGATGCAAGACAGGTTTCCATTCGTTGCCTGGCATATTCCGCCCTGGAAGCGGTACGAGCCAGATGGTTCATGGCTTGTCCGAACCTTGAGCCTCCATTTCGATCATTGCGTCTGATTCGTCCGAACCTTCGGCCCATTTACCACCTGCGGCAGCACGATAAGCTTTGAGACAAAAGGACATTCTAGAGCTCTTCCGCGCTCTCGCTCATTCACAGGCTCGATGAAATACGAGTCAAACCAAGGGGCGGAAGAGCTAAATATCCTGGCAAACAACAGATGTGAAGAGAACCGCCTGACTAGTAACTACTAGTGCCATTTTTGCATGTGTTCCTTGACTTGAGTGGGGGTAGCACTCCCACTATAGAATTGCTCGTAGAAGGCTGTGTCCAGGTGGTGGACAACTGCTCCAAAGTTGCACTCCAGCGAGTTGTTGTAGACCGGACATTGCCCGTACTTCTCCACACAGTAATCGACGTAGGCAATGGCTGCTTCCACTGCCCAGTCTGACACGCGCACGGCTGGGTCTTTGGCGATCTCGCGGATGACCTCTGGCTTGAACGGGCCGCCGTGTGTGAGGATCCAGTTGGATTCATCGTCCGCCAGTGCTGCTCCGCGTCCGTACTTCTCATCCAACATCTGCTTGATGACTTCAGCGCCATTCTTATAACGTGGCGAGGGAACATAGGTTCCTTCCTTGACGCCCTCAAGCCCGAAGATTTTGAGCGCTCCCATTGCCGTCGGCGCTTTTGGGTTAAGCGGCTCACACTTGAAGCCGAAGCCTTTAGTGATATCCGGATAGGCCCCCATGAGGATGTCGTCAAAGAAGCCACAGAAGATCCAGGCGCCCAGCCCTATCGCTTCTGCTGCCAGGCGAATGTTCTGCACCGTCAAACCTGCAGGATAGGTCTCAACCTGGAAGGCGAGTTTCTCCAAGGAGCTAAGGGGGACAGGCATCTCAAGCTGGCCCCCGCGGACCCACTTCGCGACGCCAGCAGGTTGTCCGGTGGCGTCGTCAAGCGGGAAGAGGTGCCAGAGATCGAACAGGGTCAGCAGGACACTAAAATAGAACCAGCCCATGTCTGTGATCGGGATCAACCACACGGTCCCTGGCCGATTGACATTGTACTGGTAGGGGCCGAACAGGGAGGCGTGCGGGGCTCCGGGCGCTCTCAGGGCCCAGTCAATAGCGGGTCGCGTGTCTAAGATCCGCTGAGTGCCTGTCTGGAACCAATTGAGGACCTTCCAGTAATCCTCTGGTCCCTCAATTTCGACGCGCTTTTCGCGGTCCTTCCCCGGATTGTACAGGAACACGCCGTTGTCGTTGATCACAATGAGATCCGTTGCGAAAGAATTGCCGGCCCCGGCTGTCGTGCGTCCAGAGAACCAGGTCACTTCTTGGAACCCACCATGAATGGCCACATCATCGTTGACCATGCCATTGGGGCCAAGAGCAGCCCAGCAAAGGATGGCCTGCTCGACCGGCGAAAGTGGGACGACCTGCTCAGTGGAGGCAAAGGCCAGCGGCCCGCGCTCCTGCTTCATCTTCCGTCCTGTGATGGGGTGGGTCTCCTCGTCTCCGGTTTCGATCTTGTACCCTTGTCCGACCCGACGACTGCGCAAGGTGGTCAGCAGTCGAGAGACAGAGGGAGTTTCCTCAAAAAATTGGCGGAGCTGCTTTTGATCATCCGCCGAAATGGACTTCTTCGCCACTGTCATGGTGACAGACCTCCTTCTCTATGCACGTACAAGCTATTATGAATGCATGCCGCGTTGTGGCTCTGACACACTTCCTCTCAAAGATGTCTTTGGCAAATGGCTTGTTCCAGATGTTCGTAGCACTATACATAACTTTACAAGTATATTACTAGAAATACAACAAACAGGCACTTCGTGCTAGTACAGGAGTCGGATTTTCACAGTATGCGGTGAATAGAAAGACATAGACCTCCCATCACAGCACAACAATCCACAGGTGTGATGAATACCAATACAGCTACGAAACCCACCCCTCAAAGAGCTATAGACAGCCAGAAAATGTTTTGGAAAACCCAGTGGTAAATTGCGTGAAAGGTCGTTCTTCCCACGGGATGCGTGTCTGACTTCCCCACCTCGTGTATTATTTTCCGTCATCAAGACCGCTGAGCTTACCACACATCGTAGACGGGCAAACAAACGCTGTTCGAGAAGGGAGAACCGAAGCGAGCCAGATCACACAGT
>DAOTTD010000241.1:0-11735 GCA_034438015.1 Ktedonobacteraceae bacterium
TTGACCTCTACCGCTTCCATCATTGTCGCCTTGGCCGCTTGGCAGGCCCAACGTCCTGATCTCATCCGTTCTCCCAAACGCGTCTTAGCTCATCTTTGGGAGGATTCTGAGGTATGAAATGCCCTCGCATACAGGGTTAATTCTATCAAGAGTAAACGATCTTAACCACAAACGTGTACTCTTAACAAGAACGTAACCCTGTTCATGTGTTTTTCTCACTACTATTAAGGTATTATTCTAATAAATGGGTACCCCTGAGTATGACTATATCCTTAAGGAGCCGTACCATGTGCAAAGAGGCCCTTTCGCTCGCAAGTTTTGAGCTGAACGCTCTTGAAGTTATAAAGCCTGCCAGTTCTATCGAGCATGCCGATACGCTTGAGGCAATCGTATCGAGGATGAGCGCGCTTCAAGCGCAGAATACGCAGGTCGCACTGGTCACGATTACACTCCGCTTCGAACAGGACGGGAAGACCCACACGGGTCGCGTAGCTCTGGCGGATCAGAGCGCACTTCACTACCTTGAAAACCTGCGTTCCTTAGTACGCAAAACGGATAGCGTCTTTTTGTTGCGCCATACCTTTTACTTCCTTCTTCTCGGCGCCGATCTGAGCGGAGCCGCGATCGTACAGGAACGCCTGTGGGAGGCGCTGCTCTGGCGCGTGCACAATACGCTCGAAGGCGATTTCCTGCGTCCACGTATGATGATGATCGGCCACGGCGCCTGTACGGCCAACTGCAACGATTTTACCCAATGTATCGATGCAGCTGGCGAGGCGCAGCTCAGTTTCGACCTGCAGCCTGAAAAGGTTGCACGCAAGGTCGCAACGACGAAGGATGGCGACCTGCCGGTACTCGCGCGCAGGTTCGGCGTCCCGTATGTGCCGCTCCTGCCGCGCAAACTGCCCGCCAGGCTACAACGCCTGGTCAGTCCGACGCTTGCACAGGAGCTTCACTGTTTCCCCATCGGTCGCGATCGTGATATCCTCACGGTGGCGATGTCCAATCCACAGGACAGAAACGCCCTGGAGCGGCTGCGCGCTGAGACTGGACTGAACATCTTCCCGGTGCTCGCCAATCCGCGCGAACTACAAACGGCACTAGAGCAGTTCGTTTAGATATACCTCTATATACAGCGCATGTACCGCGTTATCACGTCCTCGCTCTTTTCTATAAATTAAACAGGCCAACCGCGTTCATTGGAAACGCGATTGGCCTGTCCTTATGCTTCTTCATCACAGGATGGCCTGCCTCATTGCTTCACTGCTAAGGTTTCGCGGGCAGCGTGCCCATCTTGACGTTGGGGGGAACGTCCATGCTCCACATAGAGTCCGGCACCTGCGTGGGCAGCAAGAGCTCGAACTTGTCGTACATCGGCTTTCCGGCATCGGTACTATTCGCATCTTCCAGCACGTTGACGGGTCGGTATTGCATATCTAGCAGGAGCACCTGGCCCGTATCATCACGGATACGGTAAACATCCCTACCCTGGAACCGGCCTTTACCCAGGTAGGTGGCCTTGCCGGATTGCAGGTCTTTGCGCAGTTGGGTGAGATCGAAGATGGAGTCGTCGCTACTCCACGCATCAGCGTTCCACTGCGCAACATGTTTCATCATATCGATGCCCAACGTCTGGTGACCATCGCTGACGGCCATAACATCTAGTTTTCCCTGGATGGTAGTCTCGACGTTCATATGGTCATTCGACATATTGTGGTAGCTCTCGATATGATAGCTCTGGCCCTTGCTGTCGACCATGGTCTGGCCATGATAGATTACATAATGATCCCATGAGATACTGGCGGGTACAGCAAAAGCCGTCTGGGTAGAACCGGGCAGGACGAAGTGGAGCACGCCAAACAGGCCCACGATGAGAACGGCAGCGGCAGCTACCAGCCCGCCCACGCGTACGGGAACTTTGCGGCGTGGCGCACTACGATAAGGTGTCGCCGGACGCATAAAGGGGGGCGGTGTGCTGAGCGGGCGGCTGCGGCTGCGCGCGGCTATCGCTGCCTTGACGGCCTGATCGACGCGTGTAGATGGCTCACTCGCTTCAAGGCTGGCGATGAGATTCGTCGCGCGACCCATCCGGCGTTGTTCGTGCGCGCACTCCGGGCACGTCTGTAGATGTCCTGCGACGATGCGCGCCTGGTAAGGACTCAGGTCCTGCGCCACAGCAAGGTACAGACTGATGACTGAGCATACCTCCGGGCCGGTTGCTCCTACCGGCGGCAGGGGTGGTAGAGCGGTGCTGTTCATTTGCGCTTCTCCCGTTTTCCAACACCTTCTTTACTGAGACGCACGTACTGCTCGGCGAACATTTTTTTCGCGCGCGATATCCTGGTTGCCGCCGCGTTCGGCGTGATACCCACGATCTCCGCTATCTCTTGATACGGGACGCCCTGGGCTGCACTGAGGACGAGCGCAATGGCGTATTCCTCCGGCAGATGTGACAGGGTGTGCCGAATCATCTCGCGCTCGGCAATCTCTGGAATACCCCCCGTGTCGGACAGCAGCATAGAAGCATCGTCGTTTATGACTTCTTCGCTCGGATCGTCGTTGCGATAGCGATGCGCCAGCGGCCACCAGGAGATACGCTTCCGTCTACGTAGCGCGTCTACACACAGGTTGGTTGCTATCCGGTATAGCCAGGCTGAAAGGTGCTCTCGCTCGTACAGACCGTTCCAGGAGGTACAGGCACGCACAAACACCTCCTGTGTTACATCGTCGGCATCCTCTAAATTGCCAAGCAGACGATAAATATAGGAGTGAATGGGGCGCCGAAATTGTTCGTATAATTTGCCCAGAGTAACTTCGTCTACTGCGCCCGCCCCCTGGTGATTCGCATGTTTTTCAACTGGCATGCTAATAGATACTTTCTCTCTCAAGGCAGCTTTCGGAAGAAGAGCTCCAACAGATTGTGCCTGTAGTATACCAGGAATAGCCACTGAATAAAACATAATTAGGAGATGCCTCCATTAATTTCCTATGAATGCACTACTATCTACATATTCCCTACCACGTTACATGCTGTATGCATTTACAAAAGTGTTTTTAACCCCCTCAATGCGCTCCCTTTTAGGAAACAGGTCCTGGTCCATTTTTTTGCGGGAGTATACTGGTAGCAGAGCATATAAAATACACCTTGCTTCACAAAAAAGCTTTCGGGATTGACGGGATGAAAAGGGGGGCTCTCTTCGCACATGGTATCAATCTCTTCACCGCTCAACGACTGTTCAGGGCGTCTTCGGGAGCAAGGCGTTTCATCTTCTCTTGTCTTGCTGATCGTTGCGCTGCTGATCGGCATGTTAGCATCTCAATCCACGCCTTCTACCCAGACAAGGTCGTCAGACGCGCTGGTGGCACTCGCGGATATGATCCCGCCGCAGCTCGCTTATAGTCGCCTGCAAGGAAACGTCGATGCCCGGCGGCACATCGCACTCTCGATCGGCCTGCGCCCACAGAACGACCTGCGCCTCTATCAATATCTTCGCACTATCTCACAGCCTGCTTCAGCCCACCGCTTCCTGACGCCTGGGCAATATCAAGATACATTCAGTCCAGGCGCGACGGTCTATGGCGCGCTCGCCCGGTTCCTTCAGGCACAGGGCTTTGCAGTGACGCGGGCGTATGATCATCGTCTGCTGCTCGATTTCAGCGGCACGATCGCGCAGATTGAGCAGGCGTTTCATGTGACGATTCGCTCGTACATCGGGTCCGATGGGAGGAGCTACTACGCGAACGATAGCAATCCGCTTATTCCCGCCCGGTTTGCAGGGCAGATACTGGCGATCAATGGCCTGAACGATGCCCTGAGCTGGCGCCCTCACGTGCTCGCCCGGCGGCTGTCCCCTATGAGGTCACGTATGTCTCCTCCCTGCCCTGGACGCAACAGCCAGTATATAATGCCTGACCAGTTCGCCTCTGCCTATAACCTGAATGGACTCTACCGGGCGCACTACGCGGGTGAGGGACAGACAATTGCCCTCTTCGAACTGTCCCCCTTCGCAAAGAGCGATCTTTCGACGTACATGGCCTGCTTCGGGCACAGCCACACGCAGGTCCAGGCGATCCAGACGGGGAAGGTGGCGTCCAGCGATGGCGCGATGGAGGCAGATATGGACGTCGAGCTGGTTCTGAGCACGGCCTCTCATCTCGATACGGTCAAGGTATACGAAGCGAGAAATGACGCCACTGGCTACCTTTCACAGTGGGCGCGTATTATCCAGGACGCCCCGCCTGTGGTGAGCATAAGTTGGGGCCTGTGCGAGCAGACTCTGAACGCGCCATTCGTTCAGGAAGAGAACGCGTTGTTCTCCCTGGCGGCGGCGCGGGGGATGACCATCTTCGCCTCCACCGGCGATACAGGCAGCGCGGGCTGCCTCGGCGATAAGAAGTCCTTCTCCTCCAGGCTCTACGTGGATGATCCCGCTTCCCAGCCCTTCGTGACGAGCGTCGGCGGGACCAGCCTTACGCTCAATGGAACATCGGCCTACGGCGGCGAGAGCACCTGGAACACTTCCAATATGCAACAGGCCAGCTACAATGGCGCGTCGGGCGGCGGTATCAGCCACTATTGGACGCGTCCCTCCTGGCAACAGATGCAGGGCGTGAAGAACGCGTACAGCACGGGCAAGGTGTGCGGTGCACGCGCCGGGGCCATCTGTCGCGAAACTCCCGACGTGTCCTTGCAGGCGGATACCGGCCTGGGCTACATTATCTACTGCTCCGCACGTGCTACCAGGATCTGCAGCAATAGCCTGCCGTGGAACGTTGTGGGCGGCACCTCGGTCGCGACTCCCCTCTGGGCGGCCCTGGCAGCGCTGACGAACGAGATGTTGCAGAAACAGGGCGCTGGCAAACTCGGCTTTCTCAATCCGCTCCTCTACCAGATCGCCAGGGATCAGCGCCTGTACCGCGCCTGCTTTCACGATGTGACGAGGGGCAATAACGATTACAATGGCCTCAATCACGGACGCTACCCTGCTAGCGCCAGCTACGACATGGCAACCGGCCTGGGCAGCTACAACGCCGACGCGCTGGCGCACAGCCTCGTCACGCTGGTCAGAGCGCGGAAGGCCGCTCGCTCGCCCTGAGAGAACTCTAAGCGATGACCTTGAAGACCGAAGTCCTCCCAGAAATCAGGAGTACAGGGAACGCAGTCCCTTGCCGGAGCACAAGGTGTCCTCGCACACTCCATTTCCTAATAAGCAAACCGCAGGCCCACCAGCAGAATTGTGAGTGGATTTCAGCCGGATAGGCTTGACAATTACAGTTTCAGTAATCACAATGTCTAAAGTAGGGGTTGCAAGAGAGTGGGAGGCAGTCAATAATAGTATGAAAGTTCGCGAAGTTATGAAATTGCTCGAAGCTGATGGATGGTATCACATTAACACAGAGGGAGATCATCGACAGTATAAACATCCGGTAAAACGGGGCCGTGTTACTGTCGCTGGACATCCCGGTGATGACCTGCATCCTAAAACGTTAGCCAGCATTTTCAGACAAGCTCAAATTGAAAGAAAAAGGAAGTATTAGAATTTACGTAGGAGAGAATATGCGCCCTGATAATTTATCTGGAGAAACCGGAGGAGAGATGTACCATTTCCTGATCATCATCGAAGAAGGTGAGCACAACTACAGCGCATACGTCCCAGATCTCCCAGGCTGCGTCGCCACTGGGCACACACGCGAAGAAGTTGAAAAAAACATGCGTGAGGCTATCATTCTACATCTGGAGGGCATGATCGAAGATCAGGAACCTATTCCTACTTCGCATACGAGCGCAGGATATATTGATGTATCGCTTCCTGGTTCGGCGGCCTGACAGAGTTACATCGCCGATCAATTCAATGGGCCCAACGTCATATTCACGTGCTCTTCATCGCCCTGTCGGACATAGCGCACACCCCACCCACAGAACAGCAGAATCGTCACCGCCATCAGAATCATCAGCGCGCTCAGGCTGATAACCTCGGCGACGACGCCCGCGAAGAGCAGCACGGGGATCGAGCCGGCGTTGTAGAGCATGAACTGTAGGGACAATACACGGCCCCGGCTCGCTTCGGGCGCGCGCTCCTGCATGATCGTCTGCGCCGGAATGTTGATGCTCGACATCGCCACGCCCAACGCGAAGACCAGGAACACGATTAGCCACAGGAACAGAGGCGATTCCGTTCCGTGCGCCGGATCGATCGTCAGGGCAAGCCAGTGGCTCACGGGCAGCAGTATAAAGCCTGCCCCCAGGGCGATCAGTCCGGCGGTCGTCAGGCGCAGTTTCCCCACACGCTGCGCCAGGCGCGGCATCAGCACGGAGGCACCGACCAGCCCGATGGCCGCAGGTGCCAGGACGAGCGACATATCTTCGGGCGGACGGTGCAGGAAGGATTGCACAAATGCGCCGGCCAGCTCGCCGATCATCAACATAACCACGCTGGCAACAGAGACCTGGATCACCGCAAAGTAGAGCAGGCGATCGGAACTGATGATACGCCAGCCGCTGACAAGGTCGCTCCACAAGGACGACAGCGCCTGCCCGATCTCGACATGCGCCCCATCGGCGCGATGGCGCTGGTAGATATGCTCCTCGTTAAAGGCGTCCTTCGGGATCAGCAGGATCAGGACCACGCAGACGGCATATAGCACGCCAGCTATGACGAAAAGCATGTCGATCGGCTGCACATGCAGCGCCAGGGAGCCCAGGGTGAGTGTGAAGGGCGGAAATATGGTCGCTATCACACGCCCCAGCAGCAGGAATCCGATCGCCTGCGCAACGGTGAGCGAGATGTTGAAGAGGGAGAGTGCGGGCAGCAGTTCGCGCTCCCCCACCAGCAGAGGGATAGAGGCCCCCTCCGCCGGACTGAAGAATTGCCCGATCACCGAGGTTAGAAAGCTCAATGTAAAGAGCGGCCACAGGTTCGTATCATCAACGAGCAGAGAAGTGACCACCAGAAACATAGTGACCACACGCAATATATTGCTCGTCCACAATACCCGGCGCTTGTTCTGCCTGTCGACAAGTACGCCGGCAATGGCGCTAAAGGGCACGGCGGGGAGGGTAAAGGCAATAATAGCCAGACCAGCCATAAAGACGTTATTGTGCGTGATCTGATTTACCAATACAATGACACCGAAATTCGCCGCGTTAAGCACGATCTGCGATATAAGCTGAGCGATCCATAACAGCACGAAATTGTGGTTCCTGAGAATCGGCCTGAAACTGGACATGTTCAGTTGTCCAGTTGTACCGGCCCTCTCTTGATCCTGCGTTGGAATCGACATTCGCACCCGGCTTTCTTTGTCTTACCATTTCGAAGAGGTTTTCTGGTATACATCCTATATTACGTACGATTTAGCAAAAAGTAAGCAAACTCATAACCGACAATTGAGCAGTTTTATTTTTTCATGACCTTTGGTCATTGCCCGCCCCTTAAACTCGACGATTTTTCTTATCTGTGTTACAATACCTGTATTAAGTGTGTGGAGGTCGTTATGTCTGGTTCGTATGATTTACTCAGGAATACGTGGATCTACATGGACATCAGGCAAGAAGTAGTGGAAGAGATCCAGCAACGCCAACTGACTACGCAGCGGCACGTGCTCCTCGCGATCGTCCAGGCACGCTTTCCTCGCGCCGAACGCATGGCGAAGCGGGTTATCGAGCGCGTGACCAATCCGGAGCGGCTGCAAGAGATGGTTATGAGGGTTGGCATGGCACGCACGGAGCGGGAGGCACGCCTGGGCATGAGCGATCAGGCGCGAGTTGTGGAGAGCGAATAACTATGCTACACTGACCAGAACGAGAAGGCGTTCGATTCAATCGTGGCCTTTGTACGGGCAACCCTCGCGGTCGCCCTGCAACGGTCGCTCCCTGGTACACCGTGCAGCAAGAGAAAATTACCATGACCATAAATCTAACTACAAATAAAAAAACTGACTTGCTCTCACTAGCGCTCCCACAGCTACAGGACTGGCTGCGGGAGCGCGGCGAGCCGGCGTTTCGCGCTAAGCAGATCTATAACTGGCTCTACCAGCGGCTCGTTACCGACTTCGCGGCGATGAGCAATCTGCCGCAGGCGCTGCGTACTCGCCTCGCGGAGGAAGCAGCGATCGGGTCGCAGATCGTGCGCAGCGAACAGCATTCGAAGGACGATCGCACGCGCAAGATCCTGCTGGAACTGGTGGATGGCAGGCTGATCGAGTCGGTGCTGATGCTTTACCCACCGTCAGGCGACTCCAGTGCTCGCGCGACGGTTTGCGTCTCCAGCCAGGCGGGCTGCGCCTATGGTTGCACGTTCTGCGCAACGGGCCAGATGGGCTTCGATCGCCATCTCAGCGCGGGCGAGATCGTGGCCCAGGTGCTCTATTTTGCCCGTGAGCTACGGTCCGCTCCCTGGAGCGCGGCGGGCCTGTCGGGCAGCAAGGCGATCGACCATATCACCAATATCGTGCTCATGGGCATGGGCGAGCCGCTGCACAACTACGATAACGTCCTGCAGGCGCTGCGCATCCTGAATAGTGCGGACGGCTTCAATCTGGGGGCGCGCCATATGACAGTCTCGACGGTGGGGGTGGTGCCCGCCATTCGCAGGTTGTGCCAGGAGCCACTGCAGATCAACCTGGCGATCTCGCTGCACGCGCCGACCGACGAACTGCGCAGCCAGACGATGCCGGTCAATCGCAAATACCCGCTGCAGGATCTGCTGGCGGCGTGCCAGGACTATATCGCGGCAACGAAGCGCCAGGTGACGTTCGAGTACGTGCTGCTCTCCGGCGTGAACGATACGCCTGCGCACGCACGCCAGCTCGCGGAACTGCTGGCACCACTGAAGCAGTTCGCCCACGTCAACTGCATTCCGGTCAACGCGACGGCGGCGAGTTATCGCACACCCGGACCCGATGCGATCCGTACCTTTCGCGATGTTCTCTTCGCGCACGCCATCAGCAATAGCGTGCGCGCCGAGCGTGGCGACGATATCGCCGCCGCTTGCGGACAACTGCGCACACGCTTCGAGCAGAAGAGGAAGCTTCCAGTCGTGGCGCAGTAGCCTCCTCACCTTTCTCACCAAACCAAAACAGGGTACCCGCGAGGAGCACACTCACTATCTATAGTATAGTAAGCGTAACCCTCGTAGGTACCCTCTTCGACCGGAGTCTTTACTTCTGATTGCGAACCTTTGGCACCTTGCTCAGTGTGCGCAGACAACGCGTGCAGATATTGACCGTCCTGGGAACTCCATTGATCTCGATGTGACGACGATGCACGTTGAGCACGAAGCGGCGGCGCGTACGGTGCTGCGAAAACGGTACGTTGTTGCCGTACATGGGCTTGCGCTCGCAGATATCACAACGACCTGCTGCCATGACTTTCTACCTCCCTGAAATTTCAACGGGCTTTGTCTGAACCATGAGAAAGCCTTGACTCCGCTCCGCTGTGTTTACTTGATTCTGATCGGGGCCTCTGATATACTGCATCAATACAATGCGTGCACTGACTGGGAACCCGAACACGTTATGCGAGTATACCCGATATTGACGAATTTGGCAAGAGAGAAGACTTATGCTGCGGTCAAAAACATTTGCTTTTCAACCACAACCCGGCTCTGACGCTCATCCTCTTGGTAAAATCGAGGTTCTCCCTCACGCTATTCACACGATCGCCTTGCAGGCTACTTACGAATGTTATGGCGTTCTGGGTATGGCCTCTCCAAGGCTGCGCAATGGCCGGGCGGTGATTCTTCCAGCCGAGCAGGCCAGCCAAGGTGTGCGGGTTCAGGTGATAAACGATCAACTGGTGATAGATATCTATGTGGTGCTGGAATATGGGTTGCGCATCTCTGAGATCGCCCATAATATTATGAGCAGCGTGAAGTTTTCTGTGGAGAAGATGCTAGGCATCCCTGTAAGACAGGTAAATATCAACGTTCAGGGACTCATTCATGGCCCGGCCTCCCAGGATAAGCAAGAGAAGAAGGACAAGAGGTAGCACAGCCGCTATGCAGGAACAGCCATCGCGCTCCACTATACGACACCGCCCACGGCGCGTCAGCGTCTTCGATGGCCAGGATCTGAAGAAGGCTATCGTGGCGAGCGCTGCGTGGTTAGAAGAACATCGCGAGATGATCAACGCCCTCAACGTCTTTCCCGTTCCCGATGGGGATACGGGCTCGAATATGTCGGCGACGATGAAATCTGCGATCCGCACGATTGTCAGCAGTAACGAGACCTCGGCGGGCGCGGTCGCGGCGAAGGTGGCACATGATGCGCTATTGGGCGCGCGCGGCAACTCTGGCGTAATCCTCTCGCAGACGCTGCGCGGCCTGGCGCAGGGCCTCGATAAGAAGACGACGTTTACCGCCGCCGATCTCGCCACTGCTTTCCAGGAGGCCGAGCGCCTCGCCTACCGCGCGGTGATCAAGCCGGTCGAGGGGACCATCCTGACGGTGGTGCGTGACGCGACGGAGGCAGCGAAGCAGAGCGCCGAGCATGGCGATGATCTCGTTCAATTGCTGCAGGAGGTGGTCTACGCCGCCCGCCAGTCGGTCGCGCGCACGCCCGACCTCCTCCCCACGCTGAAGCAGGCCGGGGTCGTCGATGCCGGCGGCCAGGGCTTCTGCACGCTGCTGGAGGGCATGTGGCACTACGCTCGCGGCGAGGCCGGTACGGTGTCGTCCGCCACAAGTACTAATCACGCGCCGGATACGACGGGAACGCAGGTGAAGAAGGGGCGTGTGAGCGTCGAAGAGGAGTTCGGCTACGAGGTGGTCTTTCTACTGCACGGCCAACACCTGGATGTAGACACTATCCGACAGACGATCATCGATATGGGCGGCGTCTCTACGGTGGTCGCTGGCGATGAGAAGCTGCTCAAGGTGCATACGCACACCCAGACGCCCGGTAAGATCCTTGACTACGGCGTGAGCCTGGGCAGCCTGCTGGATATCAATATCGAGAACCTGCAGGAGCAGAGCCTGGCGTACGAGGCGGAGAGCAAGGCCGAACACGCCACAGAAGCACCCCCGGAGACACCGCTCGCGGAGATCGCGACGATCACGGTGAGCTCCGGCGCGGGCTTCGACCAGGTCTTCGAGGGCCTGGGCGCCAGTGCGATCGTTTCCGGTGGCCAGACGATGAATCCCAGTACCGAGGAGCTGCTCAACGCGGTCGAGGCGGTCCCGGCCAACCAGGTGATCATCCTGCCCAACAATAGAAACGTGATCCTGAGCGCACAGCAGGTCGTAGGCCTGACGCAGAAGGAGGTCTACGTGGTCCCCAGCAAATCGATGCCACAGGGGATCACGGCGCTCTCCACTTTCAATTTCGGTGCCGATTTCGCGACCAATTGCGAGACGATGACCGAGGCGATCCAACAGATCGATACGGCGGAGATCACGCGCGCCGTGCGTACGGTGGAGTTAGGCGACCTGCAAGTACGCGAGGGCGATTTCATCGGCGTGGTGAACGGAAACCTGGTCGTTGCCAGCCAGAATATCAAGCAGGTGATGCACGATACGCTACAACGCATGGATATCGATAGCCACGAGATCGTGACGCTATACTACGGCGAGGATGTGACGAAGGAGAAGGCGCAACAGATGGCCCGCCGCGTCAAAGAACAGCATTCACACCTTGAGATCGAGCTTGTGAATGGCGGTCAGCCATACTATGCCTATATTATTTCAGCCGAGTAGGGGCCTGCCTTGCGCGGGCTCTGTCGAGCTGTCGAGCCGCCTGCA
>DAOTTD010000242.1:0-1619 GCA_034438015.1 Ktedonobacteraceae bacterium
CCGGAGACGGCTGGCTGGCAGTACGTCTCGTTTGCGGTGTACCATCTGACCCGAGGGCAGACGCTGCGTGGCGCGGCAAACGGTAGAGAGACTGCTCTGATCGTGTTGTCTGGCACGGGCAGAGCACAACTCAATGGTCAATCGCTCGGGCAGATCGGTGAGCGGCTCAGCGTCTTTGAAGAAAAACCAGCGTATGCTCTCTACCTATCTGAAGACGCAAGCTACCAGGTGGAATGCACCTCGGATGGCATGGAGATTGCTCTTGCCAGTGCTCCCACCACACACCAACATCTTCCGGCCCGTATGATTCGCCCAGAAGATGTGAGCGTTGAACTACGCGGTGAAGGCACTACGCAGCGCCGCGTCCAGCACATCCTGGATACCGACCAGGCAGCGGAGCGCCTGATCGTCGTCGAGGTCATTACTCCGGCTGGCAACTGGTCCTCGTTCCCTCCGCACAAGCACGATACCGAGAACCCACCGTATGAAGCGTATCTTGAGGAGACCTATTATCATCACATTTCGCCGGGCGACGGGTTCGCCTTCCAGCGTGTGTATAGCGAGGATTTCGATGAAACGGTCGCAGTACATGATGGAGATCTTGTCCTGGTCCCCAAGGGGTATCATGTCGTCTCTGCGGCTCCCGGATTTGATCTCTACTATCTCAACATTATGGCCGGTCCTCATCGCGCATGGAACTATCAGGTCGATCCTGCATTTCACCGTCTGCTTCCTTCTTCAGGCAAAATTACCGGTTCGATCGTTCGTCCATCTGCAAAGGAAGCTCAATGATAGACCAGGTCGTTCTTGAGAGGAACAGGTATTAGATATGAATGCAATCAACAGGTCATATGACGTGATAGCGGTGGGGAGATCTTCAATTGACCTCTACTCCAACGACATAGGCGCGCCGTTCGTGGAGATCACCAGCTTCGCCGCCTATGTCGGTGGCTGTCCAACCAATGTCAGCGTGGGCACGCGGCGCCTGGGTCTGCGCTCGGCGCTCCTGACCGCGATTGGCGATGACCAGGTGGGCAACTTCATCCTGCACTTTCTGCAGCGTGAAGGAGTCGAAACCACCTTCATCCCACGCAAGCCAGGGAGGCGTTCCAGTGCTGTCGTCCTGGGCATTGAGCCACCGGACCGTTTCCCACTGACCTACTACCGGGAGAACGCCGCCGATATGGCACTGACTATCGATGATGTGCTGGCAACGCCCATAGCCAATGCCCGCGTCCTGCTGATCTCTGGTATGGACTTTAGCAAGGAACCGAGCCGCAGCGCAACGCTCTTCGCGGCAGAGGAGGCGCAGCGGGCGGGAACGACGGTGGCGCTCGATATCGACTTCCGTCCTGACCAGTGGGATGATCCGCGCGCCTTCGGTGTGACGCTGCGCTCGGCCTTGCGCCTGGTCGATATCGTGATCGGCACTGAAGACGAGATCAACGCCGCCATGCTCACCAGCGCGGCCCAGATCAGCCTGACCCATTCTCAGGTCTCCGACGCACGCGTCAGTGGCGATATTGACACCGCCATCGCAACATTGCTGAGCCTGGGTCCTCGCGTGCTGGCTCAGAAACGCGGCGGAGATGGCTCACGCATTCACGTGATATCCGATG
>DAOTTD010000243.1:0-3137 GCA_034438015.1 Ktedonobacteraceae bacterium
TCTTGTCGCCGCACGGAGAGGCTTCGTCGCTTGGCCTTAGTACGACTTCCGACCGGACTGGACAGGCTCCACAGATGGCAAAACCAAACTTGATCTTGATGATCTCCTGGTTGCGTGTCCAGGTGGGTGTCCAACTGCTCCTGGTCTGTCCCTGTGGACAACGAGCTTGTTCGTGTTCCCAGTCAATCGAGAAATTGCTTAAAGCATAGCCATTCTGTTCCCGTGCTTGCCATCGGTAATCTTTTGCGGTTGGACCCACCAGATCTACCTGATATCTTGTCCGGTTGGCGACCAACGCTTCGGCATCAATATATCCTGCATCCACGAGGTGTAGCTCTGGAAGTAATTCCCGCTGCTCTAAGCGGGTGTGAATATCTGGAAGGGCATGTCGATCTGGGGTAGGAGCGATTGTCGTGGTCGCTTGTGTAATCAGATGGGGGAGGTCTTCGTCACAGGTCTCGCTAAAATGCACTTTGTAACCAATCCAATGCGTTGAGCGCTTCGTGGCCGCCGACGCGTCAAGATCGTACGGAGAAAAGTAGAGCTTCGCCGATTCCAGCCGGTCTTCATCAACAATCCAGGTCCCTCCTGCATCCTGTGGCAAGTAGTCTTGTTTCCACACTCGCTGCAAGGTGTCAACCGCTGGGATGGAGAGCATCCAGTGATTTTGGGGATCTGCTTGGATCGCGGTCAGCAATCCCCACCCATCCTGACCCACCTGGTGCAAGAGTTGCTGGCGCTTCTCCTCTCCAGAGGGAAAGCGATATTCCTCGGCACGATGTCCATAGCGTTCCAACCACTCTGGCTGGACCTGGCTTCGTAACCAATCGGGGGTGACAACGGAGAGGACATTGAGAGCATGGCGCAGCGTTTCCACGACACATTCGGCTCGATTGAGGGCGCGAATCTTCGCCAGCACATGGGTCGAGTCAGTTCGTTGACGCCCACGCGGTTTGAGCCAGCCGCGTTCTTTGCACAGGTCTAACACCGCCTCCAAGAAGCGTTCTTCGGCGGTCAAAGCCACCAGACGGGTCCGAAATTCACGGAAAGCACGGTATGATCGAATCCGGCGTCGGTTAATTCCAGGCTAAGACAATATTTCCAATCCAACCGACTGCGCACGGCATCGGCGGCTTGTCGGTCGGTCAGATTCTCCATGAATTGGAAGATGGTAACGAGTGCCAGCCGCCACGGGGCGTAGGCTGGCTGCCCACGACCAGGATAAAGATCAGCAAACAATTTATCTTGGTAGATCGTTCCCAATGTGTCACGCAGGTGGATATACAGGTTGCCCTTTGGAAAAGCGGCACGCACGACTCGAACGGTTTCTGCCGGGATCTCAGGGATCGGTTGGGGTTTCAACATGGCTGGCCTCCTGTTCTCCTTATTGGGAACGACAAACGCACCTGTATTCTACCAGATATAGGCTCACCGGATTTCGCCACCAATACCACAGTAAGTGAGTTTGCTTGCTTGTGGCCGAGAAGAAGATCAGAAGGGAGATAAAGAGGAAGGACTTGAGAGAAGATCAAGGAGGCAGAGAAGCGAGAACTTATGCGCGACGTAGGACGTGGAGACGTAATAAGTCAAAATTAGCGCGACCGAACATCAGCCTTTTTTGCAGTTTTAAGCAGTTTACTTGAGCTTCAACAGGGCCATTACTCCATTCTGAGGTGAAGGTGGCGCGCACAGCGGCATAATCGCGCTGGATGCCGTGGGCAAAGCTCTTCAGCTCTTTGATTCCGCTGTGGTTGGCTCGTGCAAGCCATCCATCCAGATCCCTGTCTCGATGCTCGGCCAGCATGGAGACAAACTCTTGGGTGAGATGATAAGCACTGTCGAGATCGCCGTGAGCCGCACGGATCTGCTCCACCTGCTGCCGTTGCTTCTCATCAAGCTTGGCCGCCTGACTGATGTAGAGCCAGGAGGCTCGTGCTGGAGACAGGCGACGTTTGATGCAGGGTTTGGAAGCAGGATCGACAGGGCCACTGACTTTCGCTCCATCGGCAGAAAGTTCAAGTTCGGCTGAGGTTCCCGCTGCCTGGTGGTGCTTGCGCAGGCTCGTGATGAAGAGCCGAAACAGAGCATCTGAACCAGTGTAGCCAAGCTTTTTGACTTCCTCAAGCAGTTGCGTGCCGTTCCAGCAACCGGCCTTCCAATGGTCAAGGATGTAGGGCTTGTAGGGATCGAGGATGCTTCCTGGATAGGGGCGTCTGCTGCGCTCTGGAAAAGACTCTGCGGCAAGAAATTTATGCACCGTGTTGCGGGACATTTTCAAGCGACGAGCAATCTCTCGCTCGGAGATGGCCTGCTGATGGAGCGCTCGAACAGCCTCATAGCGAGCAGAGCGGTTGGCGCGGGACACCTGGCTCCGCTCCCCTGCAGAAGAGCGGCGCGGTTCTTTTGACATCGACCGCCAGTGCTTTTCCGACCCCTCTGGCTTGGGCACTTCTGAGAGAGCACTCGCTTGTCGTTTTCCCTGTGCTCGCAGAGGAATGCCATCGGAGGAGATCTCTTCCACTTCCGGTAGCACCTTCTGCTTGCGCGCCATCAGCTCTTTGAGTCCATCACGCAGGTTTTTCAAAAGGTGAAATTTGTCTGCAATCTGCTGAGCTTGAGGAGCGCCTTTTCTTGCGGCAGCAGCGTACTCTCCTCCTCGGTCACGGCTGATGACATCTATTTCTGGATGAGTAAGCAACCAGGCTGTGAGTGTTTCCTCTTTGCGATCTGCAAGAAGCTCGATCGAGCAGCGCTTCTCAAGATCCACAAGGATGGTGCCGTAGGTCTGGCCCTTTTTCCAAGACCAATCATCTACGCCAAGGATGCGCACCGACTGTGGGGGCGGGCAGAGGACCGCACGCAGACAGCGAAGAAGGCTGGGAGCTGAAACGCGCATCGCCAGCTCAGGCGCTAATCGCTCGATCACCTCGGCACTGGTGGCCAAACCGAGTGCGACAAGAGCTTCTCGTAGCCGATTGGTCATGCGCGCATAGGACTGCACCAGATCAGGAAGCCGTTCATATAATAATTTGGTAACAGTATGACTCTCTATGAGATATACTGCTAGGAGCAGCGGGAGAGCCTGAGTAGCCGTTTAAGGCCTGTTTTAGGACAGTGACCTCCTCACCGAGACAGCT
>DAOTTD010000244.1:0-29321 GCA_034438015.1 Ktedonobacteraceae bacterium
ACTGGAAGATCTGCTCATTCGGGTCGCTTCCGCCTCTACAACAGACGAGGCGCGCGAGGCATTTATTACCGCTACCGAGCAGGTGGATAGGGAAGAAATGGAACAATAGGCACTGCTCCATTGCAAATATGGGGGCAAGGATGAACCTCGCCCCCAGGCTATTCTTACTTCATAACCTCATCATACAACTCACACAGCATACGAGTCGTCTCTTTCTCGCCGACATGCTCTTCCAACTGGTTACAGCACTGATCCACGCGATGCATACGAGCGTCAATGAAACTGTGGGCAGCAGTACCAGACGAAAGGCCGCTCAACGCGAGCTTCATGGCCTCACACTCAGCAGCAATCTGCTCAAGCAGGCGCGCAACTTCGCTTTGTGAACTCATATAAGTCACCTCCTACAAATCACCTACTATCCCCCAGAGACTATTCTCATCTATACGTTATAACGCATGAAACACACCTATTACCAGTCAATTCTAACGCGTAATCTTCCCGTATACTCATAAGATTGGAGGTACCTTCATCTCCCCTAGAGCATTTATAACGTTTTATCCCATTTTATCACTCAGGCGACATATTCATTGACATTGCACGACATTTCCCCTTACAATGTTTTTGTACCGATGTAAATGCATAATTCCCATCATTTTTTATAGGAATGCTGAGCATGGGCACAGTGCTGATTTATACATGCTGGAAGGGAGGTATGAGTATGATGGGAAAGTTAATGGATATGTAGTTGTGAGTAGTGATTTTGTGAGGGTATATGGCAACACCAAATGAGCTGTTAGAAGCTGCCAGAATGAGTAAAAGATGGAGTGTTGCGGTGGCGAGCGAGAAGGCGGGGGTGAGTGTCAACACATTCAACAGGTGGGAACGGGGGTTACAGATTCCTCAACTGAGCACCCTGGACCAGGTGTGTAACGCTTTTGATATGTCTCCTGAAGATCTCGGCTTCGGGCATGCGATCCAGGTAAAGAGGCGTGCGCCTCTGCATCGCGAACTGGAAGCCGGTCTATCTACAGCAAATGTCCCATCGGACAATGCAACCATATCTATCAAGCAGCCCACGGGTGAGCTACCCACCAGTGCTGGGCAAGCAAAAAGGAGCCTTGAGATTATGAGCCAGGTATACCACAAAAAAAGTGGCAGCGAGGAGGACAAAGGGTTCTCACGCAGGCATGCGATCACGACATTGATCGGCGCGCCATTGACTGTCTTTGGACTGGCACAGGGAACGCATGCATCTGTATTGCATCCAGAGGAAATGTTGTCTTTATGTACTATTAGCATTCCTCTCCTATGGCGGCTCTACTTTGAGGGAGGACTGGCAGAGGTTACGCAGTCGCTGCCCGGCTATCTTTCGCAATTGACGAAGCTGGCACAGGAGCCGTCGCACTATCAGAGGAGGGCCTCCAGCCTGGCCTCCCAGGGCTATCAACTAGGCTCACTGGTCTCAGTACAACACCAGAATTTTGGGGCAGCCACAACGTATGCAACGCACGCCCTCATGTATGCGAACCAGATAGAGGATGCACACCTCCAGACCGCCTCCCTGGTCCGCCGTGGGCTAGTCTACCTCTATCTGAAGCGACCACATCAGCGTATGCAGACTTATGAACAGGCACTCCTCCATAGCAATAAAGCATCCCCTCTTTTGCAGGGTCGTGTGTATATTGGCCTGACCGAAGCTTACAGCGCTCTGGGAAAAGAGCAAGAGGCTAACCGCTACCTGGACCTGGCCCATAAGACCTTCCCCGATCACTACGAGGACGACCCTAACTTCGCCTATACGCACTTCAATTGTCTGTCGCTCTATTCCTACGAGGGTATGATGCATCTGCATTTGAAGCAACCTCAAAAGGCATGGGGATCTTTTATGCATATGGATGGGCTTATTCCTAAGACGCCTGTGCCTGACCGGGTCGAACTGACCGTTCGCCAGGCGATGGCCGCTTACGCGCTGAACGATAGGGACCAGAGCTGCGCCTATCTGGAATCCGCCGTGCACTATGCGCTCGCTGCCGGAAACCACCTGCGCTACGACGAAGCTTACGCCGTTTACGAACGGATGCAACGCAAATGGGGAAGAGATCAACAGGTCAAGGTGCTTGGACAGTTGTTTCTCTAGCAAAGCCGCCTGCGGCGGCTCGCCTGTGTTTGTATGGGCGGCAACCTCTCCATCCACACAAACACAGGAATGAGGCTGGCCCCTACCCCAAACCATCTCCCCTCTGAAAATAGCTTTTTCATGCGCGGTGGCGAGCCGCAGGCTCATGGATGGCTCTTCCGAAAAACGACTGTTTTCATGCCGGGTGGCGTCGCCACGACATGCAGGTCTCCTCTGAAACGCTAGATTATGGAAAACCAGTCACCATACTACCTACCCTCGACTTGAACATCCCCACAAACCGGCTATCTATGCTATAATCTTCTTGAAAGATCTCATTGTTTTTTTTAACAAAAAGGCGTAGAAGTGGTATGTCTGCACTACAAACAACACCCGATTATAGCCAACCTGATACTATACGCTGCAAGCGTTGCGACACTCTACTGCCTGCATATGCAACATTTTGTAGAGTATGCGGTGAACGAGTGGGGAAAGATGCGAGGAAGTCGCCTCAATCAGACACAATGGACGTGTCCGAGCGCTACCGCATCACCGCTCTTATCCGTCGTCACGCCTATACGCAGCTCTTCCTGGCGATCGACAATCAGCAGCAGAAGCCGGTGGTTATCTGCGATATCGATGTCAGAAGCCTTGATGAAGATAAGCGAGCAGAGTCCATTAAAGCGATGCAACGCGAATATGATCTGCTCCGTCGCTACAGAACGCCGCATGTGATGCCGGTCATAGATCTGCGCTACTTCCAGGGCCATATCTTCACCATTGCCGGCTGGCCGTTCACTACAGAGAGCAATGCACGACAGAAACGCTATACCCTGCAAGATCTCCTGCAAAGCGGCATTGGCCTGCCCGACGAGCAAACAGCGATCACGTGGATATATCGCCTGACCCAGGCGGTCAGCAATCTACATTCACAGTCTATCATCATCGGCGATCTCGATCCCCATACAATTATTGTGAGCGATGAGAGCTACGACGGCATGCCTGCGCTCATTGTTGGCTGGCTGCCACTCCCTATACGCAGCCTCCTCTCACCGGAAACGACGCACGCCGCCCATCATTTTACGGCGCCCGAAGCGCTGCTCGGCAATGTGGAGCCCGCATCCGACATCTATAGCCTGGGCGCGCTTCTCTACCTGCTATTGACGGGCACCGCTCCTGATGAGCCAGAACAGCGCAACCGACAGGCACTGCGCACACCACGCGAGATCAACTCGCGCGTCAATGCACGTGTCGATGAGGTGGTGATGCGCGCACTGGCGCTGGAGGTCGAGGATCGCTTCGAGGACGCTGAGGAGATGGCGGATGCGCTCCTGCAACTCTGCGCGACCACCAAGACCGTACACGGAAAAGCCAGCCGTGGCAAAGCGAGCAAGCAGGATCAGGCAGTCAGCAACAAGGTGGATAGCGCTCCCGACAAGACAAGCGAAGAACCGCCTGATGATCCAGAAGAAGTGACTATCTCGGTCACGCCGATCCAGACACAACTGGCGCGTTGGTACATGTCTAAAATACCAACTGGCAACTTGAAGCCGCTGGAGGAGGGCGGTCGTAAGCCGACGAAAGAGGTAACCACAGAGCAGGAAACGCACACGATTCCAGAGGACGAAACCGTGCCTACCGCCGATGACCAGGCGAATCAGGAGGCCCAGACGACGTCGGAAGAGGCAGTGGAAGCAGAGGAAGGACTGGTTGAGACGCCAACACCGGAACCGCTGCCAGAGCCAATACCGCGTGCAGTCCAGGCAACGGGACACGATACGGGCGAACACGAAAAGCGCACCTTGCGAGATCGTATCACCGGCGCCCTGCCCGCCCTGCGCCGGAGTCCAGCCAAAACACCGCCAGCATCTTCAGAACCAACGCTTCCGGCGGCGAGCAAAGAAGAGGAACCGTTCCTGAAGCGGCTGCAGCGCTTCTTCCTCGGTGAGCAGCAACGACATACAACGGCAGCAGCCTTGATTGAGACACCGCTGCGCATCCAGCCCAACCAGGGCTATTCGTTGCGCATCCATCTCATCGGGCGAGATACGCCGACGCCACCGCCAGGCGCCAGAAAAGGGGCCGTGGCGGCGGGATTGAGCGCGCTCGTCCAGGGCGAGAATGTGCATATCGAGGTGCGTTCGGCGCTCTTCCAGAACTATGCCTACATTGTACAGCGCGCCGATGTGCAGATCCCTGCGCGTGGCTACGCGGCGGAGGTCACGATTCCTATGCAGGCGCTCACCAATGGACGCAACGGACGCCGCGAGCGGCTACACATCTTCTTTATGGATGCGGAGCGTAAACCGCTTTACGAGAAGCCGTTCGTTATCGAGCTGTTCATCTCGCATCTCGTACAGGCCGGTCGCGAGGGCCACAACGTTCTGAGCATCCCATTGTAGCGGGCCTATAGGCGTCAAGTGAAGGTAACTTAGCGGCCATTACAAAAGCGTCGATATTTGCCCAGGTACCAGCGCACAGTCAAGACGTACTCGGCATGGCTCCAGGTGAGCGGAGACACGCTGAGCGGCTCGCGGGTGAAGGGATGCACCTGCTCCGCCATGACGCCACTGGCGAGAACATGAGTGCGCACCCATTCCAGCAGCGGCAGGGCGTTGTGCAGTTCGTCGAGCGTCGTGGCGTGCGCGATGCGATACTGCGCCAGCCACAGCGTGCAGATGAACCAGGGATTGCCCTGCGCCTGCGAGAGATCGTGCGTGACCTGGTAGTAGTAGTCGTTTTCGTAGCGT
Organism: Ktedonobacteraceae bacterium; assembly: GCA_034438015.1. Lineage (GTDB taxonomy): Bacteria > Chloroflexota > Ktedonobacteria > Ktedonobacterales > Ktedonobacteraceae > JACDAE01. Next base: position 4,867 of record DAOTTD010000244.1, read on the forward strand.
GCCATGCCGCCGACAGGAGTCTTCACCCACAGGGTCTGCTCAAGCACCTGCAGCGTGCGCTCCACCTTCGGATCATCGGCGTCCAGCATGCCGAACTGGAAGAGGGCGCACACACTGCTATCCAGCGTCTTATCGCCAGAGATTGTGCCATCCTTAGCAACGGTCAGCATACGCAGGAAATGGCCGCTCTCCTCATCCCACAGGTAATTAAGCGCCGCCTCCTTGATCTCCTCAGCGGCCTGGCGATACTTCGCGGCCAGACCCTCTTCGCCGAACAGGTGCGAGAAATTGGCGGCGGCATCCAGGCCCGCGTAGACCGCTGCAACCGTGTAGGTGAGGATGCCGCGCCGCTCCTCCCACAGATCGTAGGATGCATCGGGCAGACGTGTGTGCGCGTCGCGATAGCTGGCGAGGAAGTTGGCAGCGGGCGTGACCAGCGAGTGATAGCGGGGCGCGACGAACTCGATGTCATGGAATATGCGATAGTGCTGCCAGAGACTGTACAACACGAGTGCAGTTTCGTCCTCCTGAATCGGCAGTTGCGCCTTTCCATCCTTCCCTACCCAGGATTGCCAGCTACTGCCCCACGAGCGGTCAGGGTTGTATTTGTGCAGCAGGTAGCCATCAGAGGTCAACACCGCGCTGCAAAAATCGTAGAAACAGCGGGTGATCTCGGAATAGCCGGCGTGACTCAAAGCGTTGGCGACCAGGGCACCGTCGCGCGGCCACATATAAGAATAGGTATCGTTTGAGAAGCGCTCGACGTCGGCATCGTTGGCGGCCACGATCGCGCCATCGTCGTCGATCTGGGTGCGCAACACCAGCAGACTCCGCTTGTAAAGATCGACCAGATTCTGGGACAGATCGGCGAAAGACTGCGCGTCTTTATTGACCCAGCTATGCCAGTAGTTACGCGTGCGACTCAGAAAGCTCTGTGGGCCACGCGAGCGCACCAGCTCGTCCAGCTCTGACACAGAGGGCAGGTTAGAACCGACCGTGAGCCAGTGATACGCCTCACCGGTGGCGTTGGCCGCCAGGAGCGGCAGGTGTAGGGCCATCGTGCCATCGACTGATCCCTGGGCGATCGGATTGCGTCCCAGTTCACCATCCTCGGCGTCGCACCACGTCCCCTGTGTCCCCTGAAACTCTTTGACGCCGGTTGCCCAGCTACTGATCCCGTACGCAAGCTTCTCGCCATCATGCACGGCCCCATTCATCAGGAAATAGGCGCTCAGTTTGTAGGCCACCAGCGCCTGCTGGAATGGGTAGTAGAAGACTGTATTGGCCGTGATGTCGTTCCAGATGTGCCAGTCGTAGTGGAAAAAGAGACGCACATCCCTGGCATTATTGGCGTGGTTTTTCACAAGCACGTGGCGCAGAAAGATCGCACGCGTAAAATCGACGACATCATTGAAGACCAGTTGAAGCTGGAGTCCTGCGTGGGTGAGCGTGACATTGGTCACCAGCGTCTCCGGCTCGTAGACCAGCTCGCGCTGCCATTCGGGCGCATCGAGCCAGGCAAATTGCCCATCGACCCAGACACCTGTATGCGAAATATGACCGCCTGTATGCAGTTCCTGTCCAACGTGCGGCCAGTAGATATCACGCAGGTTGTAGCTCTTATCAAAATTCAGTAGTAACTTTCCATTACCAACGGGTAAATCTCGGGGCATAGCGCCTCATCCTCCTTCATACTATTCGTCAAAATTATAGTACAGTGGGCAAGCGCCTTGCGACAGAGCGAGAGTTCTGTGCTATGCTATGCAGGGAGAAAAGTAGGGCTATGAAGAAACGCAACTTATTATCGCGCTTACGTCTTAGCGGCTGGTATTATCTCGCGGGCGCACTGCTGCTCTTAGTAGGAGTGCCGCTCTATCAACTGCTCGTGCTCAATCCGCTGAACTACGGTAGCACCTTGAGCGCCAGGGGAACGAATCATTTTGCCGCCTACCTGGCATGGATCGGCGCTCACACGCCGCAATTTCTCTTCTATCGCGTCTTGCTCATCGTCGCCTTTGCCTTGTTGCTCACACTCCCCTTCAATCTTTTCCGCATTATCGTAGCGCAGGAGATTGTGGGGCAGCAAGACCGGGCAGAAGAAAAGCGACAACGGGGCGAGCAGGAGGACCAGGAGCAGGATGAGGACGAAGAAGAGAATGGACAGGATGGGATGCCGCCGCACGCCTGGCGAGGTAAGGGCTTCGTCATTATCGCAGCCTGGGCGGGCCTCGCTGGCCTGATCGCCTATCTGCTGGGAGCAATCGTCGGGAACCTGTATCTTATCATCGTCGGACACGGCTTCACGCCAGGCACAGCCGTCCCTGGCAGCTTCACAGTCCTATATAGCATTTTCTCACTGCTCAGCAACACAGTGGGAGCCGGCCTGCTGGCACTCTCTACCCTCTTCTTCGGCGCAATGATCGCGAGGAGCGGACGCAACCTCTGGCCGACCACCTGGGTCTTCTTCGGCTATTTAGCGATCGCCGTCACCGCACTCCTCAGCGGCAGCGCCGTGGCGATCGCCAGCGCGCCCACGCAGGGAGAGGCGACACTCACCACACCCGCTATGCTGTTGTTCGGCGTGTGGGTAGTATGGCTGGGCGTTATGCTGGTACGGTTGAAACCAGAGGAGCCGTAGGGGCGCGGTTCACAAGGAGCCACCCGTTACCTGGTCTCCTCAGCCTTTTGAGACAACACAACGTAGCCGGAGCGCCACAGGTCGATCGCCTCCTGTTCGCTGCCGAGATCCTCCAGTGCGTGCGCCCAGCGTCCAAACACCTCGGCCCGTTCCGCGTAGGCCTGGGTAGGGTTGAGCTGTTCGCTCGCTTTTCTGTACCAGGAGACGGCCTCTTCGAGTAGCTCTTTTCGCTTGCCACCCTGGGCCTGTTTAGCCTCCTCGTAGGCCACATTACCAACGGCGTGATAGACCGAGCCGCGCATCTCGGCGTTCTGCGAGCGTTCCATCGTCTCCAGGGCAAACTGGCAATAGCGTCGCGCCTCTTCCAGGCGTCCCTCGGCCACGCGCACATCTGCCAGAGCGACGCAATTCAGCATCGCCAATGTAGGGCCGTTAAAGCTCGTAGCGATCGCCAGCGATTCGGTATAGTGATCCACCGCCGCCCTGTAGTCGCTCAGGAGGAAGCTAATGGTCCCCATAAGGTTCTGGACGCGCGCCTCCATCTCGCGATTCGCCTTCTTTCTATAGAGAAGTAGCGCCTCCTGACCTGCCGTCATCGCGCGGGCGAAGTCGCCGATATAGCGGCACGCACTACACAATCCATGATAGATGTTTGCCAATTCTTCATCGTTGTTGTAATGGCGACACAGGCGCAACGCCTCGTCGTAGTTGTGAATGGCGGCGGAATACAGGCCACGCCTGATGCAGGTCATGCCCAGGGAGTAACGAGCCTTGATGCGCACCAATGGCATGTGCACGCGCCTGTCATGCAGAACCTTCAGACAGGCGGTAAAGTGGAGTGCGGCATCCTCATAATGCCCAAGATTTACGGCGGCCTCACCGAGATGCAGCAGGTAGAGCACCAGGCGTTCGCGCTCTAGCAGCGTTTCGACCTCCCCTTCGGTCTTGATCTGCGCAAGTGGAGCTAATACCTGTATAGCCTCGTTCCATTGCTTTTTTTGAATATAGCACCATCCGAGCAGGTAGGCGACCTCCCGTTGCTGTTTTTCGTCCTCGGTATGCACTGACTCAAGGATTGACAATGCTTCGTCGGCCCGTCCCTCCTCCAGTTGCAATCTGGCCCTGTAGAGCAACATCTGCGGATTGGTCTGTGATGTCATGAGCGTATAACCTCCTTTATAAATGAAATATGTGCAAGTATAACACATCTGATCATGTCCGTGTACCCATATTGATAAAAGTTTCTCTTCAAATTCCATCATCACAAAATAACGCGGCCAGGACAACGTTTTCACATATATTAAGAAGGTAAGGAGGATCGTATTACAATGGAAGGGAGAGGAGAAAAAACGAAACGGGATATCTTGCTCCTCCGCCACCGCGCCCACAAAGTGGCAGAGAGATACCCGTTAGAAACAGTATATCGCAATCCGCGACTTTACACAAGAAGATAGTACCAAAGGTGTAAAAGCATCCTTGCAGCGGATATAGCGTCGTGATAGACTGTGAAAAGAGGTGAAAAGTTGAAGCGTCCAGGCTGGAGGTAGATCTCCTCAACGAAAGCCGTGCCGGAGCGATACCGAAAGGTGACTCAACGGATCCCTTTCTCTCCCTCCCTCTCGCGGCCTTTGATTACGTATAGTAGGTTCGTATATATGAGAAGTAAAGAGGATCGTATTGTGGAAGCAGACCCTGAAATCAGCCGCAGGAGATACACCGTGCAAGGAAATAATCGCACTGGAGATCGCTTTGCAGGGAGGCGCATTGTCACAATAGGCGGAGGCTCAGGAACATTTTCCATCCTTTCCCATTTAAAAAAATATCCATTTAACATTACCGCAGTCGTAACGATGTCGGACAGCGGGGGCAGTTCGCGCCGTCTCATGGACGAATTCAGGCGTCAGCTCCCGTTGGGAGACCTCCGTATGTCGCTGGTGGCCCTCGCGCGCAACGGCGCATTGTGGCGCGAGATATTCATGCATCGCTTCGAGCGTACGGAAGATGAGAAGAACGGCCAGTCGCAACCTGGAGTAGGTGGTCACAGTCTTGGAAACCTCATACTGAAAGGTCTACAGGACATCAACAACGATGACTTGGTGCTCGCCATACAGGACGCGGAAGAGCTGCTCGACACGGCGGGTCACGTCGTCCCGGTAACATTAGCACAGACGATGATCTGCGCCGATCTCGAAGACGACAGCTCCATCTGTGGAGAGACTGATATCGACACGCGCGGACACAATCATCCGGGGCCGCTCTCGCCTATCAAGCGCCTGCGTATGGTACCCGAAGATGTAGCCGCCAGTCAACAGGCGATGCGTGCTATCCGGCGCGCGGACACCATCATCATCGGACCGGGCGATCTGTACACCAGTCTGTTGCCCAATCTACTCGTGCCCGGCATAGCGCGCGCGGTGCGCGAGTCCGAAGCGGAAAAGGTATATATCTGCAACCTCATGACCAAGCATGGCGAGACCGACGGCTTCAAAGCCTCCGATTTCGTCAACGAAGTTCACCGTTATCTGGGTGCGCGCGTCGACAGGGTACTTTTGAATAGCGGCACATTTGCGCCGGACCTTGTGAAAATGTATGCCGAGGAGCAGGGCGAGCCGGTCGTCGTTGATCGCTCACGCCTCTCGCGCCTTGTGCCCCGATTAGTGATCGAGCAACTCAATCTGGAAGACGACACCATCGCCCGTCACGATCCCGAACGGATCGTGCGCTCCATCTTCAACGACGAGATGCTCTAACAGGAAAGGACCGGAGCGCACAGGTGAAACTGCCCCGATCCTTTCCGCTTGCTTTGACTAGCGCAGGCCCCTCGCGATTTGTTCGAACTCCTCGCGTGGGAAGGCACGCATCGTCTGAGTGCGCATACTTCCCTGTGCGATCGTGCCCAGGATGAGGCGCGCAGCGGTTTGATCGTCGGGCGCCTCGGTGATCACAATATAATCATACTGGCCCATCACTAAATAGAAACCTATCAGTTTTCCACCAGCCTCTTTCAAGGCTGCGTCAAAGGCCAGCAGGCGTTCAGGGGCGTTCTTCGCTTCCTTCACCCCTTGCTCAGTAAGATTTACCAGGCTAATATAGGTCGGCATAAATTACCTCCGACGTGCTAACTTAACGGCTATCAGTCCATCCACCTGCATTGTACACGGTTTTCCCGTCATACAACAAGTAGGAACGGGACCCTATTCGACCCTCCGCAGGATGGGCCTCACCCTGATAAGCGCGTTCGGCGCAGGAAGAACCAGCTTTCAGAGAGGCCAGCCAGTGCCCCCAGCAATGGCAGCAGCGTCGAATGTTTCGCAGCGGGCTCTGCTATAACGAACAGGCCACAATTAAAGAGCAGGTAGACCAGCGCAGCAAGCACGATCCCCAGGTAGGGACGCGCAAACCAGAGAATAATGACGAAAAGGGGGCGCTTCACCTGGAATGAGCGTCCGAGCGACACGAGACTGCTCGTACAGGCACCGAGCAGGCCATAGGCCAGGACCAGCCATGGAACGCCCAGAATGAGCAGGCCCGGCGTCAGGAAGCGGCTGCCAAACCCCATGCCCTGCAACACGGCACAGGCCAGAACGAGCAGCAGGACCAGGATCAGGTAGATAGCCAGGACGCTGAGCAGGCGCGGAGAGGCAGTGGCGGAAAACTTTCGTGTGGTCGCCGACGCCGTGGACGGAACATCCCTTTCATTTAGCACAGGAATAGGTTCGGTATTCTGCTCCAGGGGCAGCGGAGTTGACGCGGCGGCCCGGGAGGGAGCTGTTCGCTGTGTAGCTACGGGAGTGGCCGTTGTCGAGAGCTTAAGATAGCGCTCAGGAAACTTCTGTTTTCTGGCGAGTGAGGCAAGATGCTGAACAAGTGAGAGAGAATGATCCACCTGCTCCAGTGATAGAAGAGGGAGTTGTCGGCGTCCACTCTCGCTCAGCGTATAGGTTCCGCACGTTATCTCGCGCCCACGATAGATCTCACGTACCACGACGCTTATGGGACGAAAGAGGCCATCGGGGGCACCGGAGGAGTGCGCAGTATCCAACAAAGAGGGCTGACTGCCATTGTGCACCGTCACATGGCGCGGAATGCGATAGAGCACGCCCCAGACCTCCGCGTCTGAATCGGCGCTCGGCACGATCGTCGCCAACAGCTCGTTCGCCCGTACGGCCTCCGCGAACATCAGCGTGTAGCCCTTCAGGACGGCGGGACCATAGAGGAAGGCCGTTCCGTCGAGGCGTTCCGGACTGTTGAGGAGGGTGCTATCCATCTCCGGGCCGTATTCAAAGAGCCAGATGAATTCCTGCGGTGCATCCTCGGGCAGGGTAGCCACCTCTACATCGCCCGCAGTTGACTCTTCCCGCTCGCTGTCTTCCAGTTCTTCCGGCAGTGGTGGTGCCGATGGAGCTTTGCTGGGAAACGTTGGCCGGGCGGTGGGAATCTCCGGTTGTTCTTCGGGCGCGCGCCCACTGGCTGCGAGCAGCGAGTTAAATGAGAGCGGCCTGGGAGTATTGCCACGCACAACAGGCACCCCCGGCACAACCTCTACCGGCTCCTGCAGCTCATTCAACCCTCGTTCCGTCACCTGCTCGTCAGGCCGTTCATCGCCTGTCTCGTACTCTTTACCTTGACCACTTTCCACTGTACCACCCTGCCTTTCGCTCACACGCCAGACCAACTTTTCAGCAAGAGGAGCTTCGCACCTCCCGTGTGTAAGGATAGCGCGAAAAAACGATTCTACCAAATGAATAGGACTTCCAGGGCATTTCTTACTCTCTGGCAAGCTTGCGAGCATTTTCTCTTGCATTTTCGGCGATAGCGCCGATTTCGGGTGTATTCAGTATGCCGCGCTCTGTGATGACTCTGCTGACCAGGAAATGTGGTGTGTGGTCGAAGTAGAAATTGCGCGCGGTAACGCCCGGAATAGGCTGCTCCAGAACCTCCTGCGCCTCTTTCTCCTCTAACAGGGTCTCGCCTGACTCCTGCGGCCAGTCCTGCGCTGAGATCTTGAGCGTTTCGCAGAGGACGTAGAAGGGAATATTGCGACCACGAGCAGACCAGGCCATCAGCGCGGTTCCAGCCTTGTTGAGCACATCGCCGTTTGCCAGTATGCTGTCCGCGCCCACCACGACGGCCCGGCATTGAGGGATGAAGATGTCGGCCTGGGCATCGGTGAGCAGCGTGACAGGAAAACCTGCGGCGGCAAACTCGCGCGCCATCTCGCGTCCCTCGTAGCGGGGACGTCCCTCCAGAACGACGATCTGCTCGATCTGCTGGCGATTGGCCTTGAGCACATCCAGCACTGTGCCAGAGAGGCTACAGGTCAGCAAGCGACCTGAGAGATATGGTCTGGCATGCTCCGCAATGCGTTCGGTCGCGGTATCGTAGTCATGCAGTAATTGATCGGCGGCCTGAGCGATAGCCTCTGGTCCATCCTCCGTATTGAGGATTCGCCCGACTGCACTCGCCAGGGCAGCCATAGCGGGACGCGCCTGGGCCAATGCGCGTCCACTTTGCCGGATCTGGCGCATCTGTTCGTCCTGCGATGCCATTTTTGTGCGCGCGAGATCGCGCACGATCAGTATGCTCTGACGCACCAGCCAGCGCGAGCCGTGTTCGCGGTCGTTGCGCACCATATCGATGCGCCTTTCAATATCATCATTACTCATCATTGTGCTCCATCTTAGCTCCTGGGGCCAGCTTTCCATGCGTATTACTATGTATGCCATACTTCTTTATCAAGTATACGTTTCACACGAGCTCGCTGTGACGGCCCATCGGGTATGATGCAGAGAATTGGCCTGTCGCGAGGCCAACCAATTGGTACTTGTCACACACGGATTGGATTGGTTACTCTTATAGAGGACGAGCCAACATAGGAGGATTATATGCGATACAGTGGATCTAATCACGAAAAGTTACCATTATTTACCGTACCTGTTCATTCGTTCATCAAACTTGAGCGCGCCAATGGCGTTCCCCTGTATCAGCAGATCTGCCAGGGGCTGCGCGAGGCCATCCTCTCAGGTGAACTGGCGGAGGGGACGCGCCTGCCAACCGAGCGCGCACTGGCGCACGATCTGAGCGTTAATCGCACAACTGTGATGAATGCCTATCATGAACTCGCCAGCGAAGGGTTGATCGAGGGTCATGTCGGGCGCGGTACGGTGGTGAAGCGTAGCTACTTCACTAACGATGACGAGGATGAGTTTGAGCAAGATATTCCTACCTGGTTGCTCGGTCTGGCAGCAGGCGAAGACGCTATTCTTGGCCCCGATGCGCGCGTCTTAAGCGAAATTTCAACGCTAGGAGAACGGAAGGAGATCATCTCGCTGGCGGCGGGAACACCAGCTACCGACCTGTTGCCGGCGGAACTGCTGCAAACCATCATAGGCAATGGGCTGCTCAGCGCGCGACAGAGCGCGCTGGGCTACTGTCCTGTGGAGGGCCTACAGAGTCTGCGCCGTGAAATCGCCGCTTATATGCGCAGGCGCGGAGTAGCGGTCGACACACGGAATGTATTGATTCTCTCGGGTTCGACCCAGGGCATCGGCCTGGTGAGCCGCTTCTTGCTTAACGCAGGCGACGAAGTGGTGGTCGAGGTGCCGACATACCTGGGAGCGATCCAGACGTTTCGCGCGCTGGGAGCCAGGGTCATCGGCGTTCCCACCGACGGCGAAGGGATGCGCATCGATCTGCTGGAGTCGATTCTCACGCGCCGCCGCCCTCGCTTCATTTACACCCTGCCGACATTTCAGAATCCTACGGGCGTTGTAATGGCGCCCGAACGCCGACGCCGCCTGCTCTTGCTCGCCAGGCGTTACCAGATCCCTATCCTGGAAGACGATCCCTACGGCGAACTATACTTCGGAGGGAAAGCGCCCCAGCCATTGAAGGCTCTGGACACGCATGACCACGTCCTGTACCTGAGCACATTCTCTAAGATACTCGCTCCGGGTCTGCGCGTCGCATGGCTCGTTGCGCCGGAGACCATGATCGAGCGGCTTTCACTGCACAAACAGGTCTTCGACCTCAACACGAATGCCCTGGGCCAATGGATGGTCTCCGAACTCCTGCAGCAGGACCTGCTCAATGGGCACCTGGAGACGCTACGAACACGCTACCGTCACAAGCGTGATATCATGCTACAGGCGATGCACGCCCACTGGCCCGCTCACACACGCGTCAATCCGCCTGCTGGAGGATTTCACCTGTGGTGCCGCCTGCCAGGGGATATGCGAGCGCGCAGCCTGCTGCGGGAAGCCGCGCAAGAACGCGTCGCCTTTACCATCGGCGAGCCATTTCATATTGACGGAGGGGGCCAACAATACATTCGCCTGAGCTTTGCGTCACCCGATGAAGAGCGCATCGAAGAGGGCATTCGCCGCATGGGAGATGTGATGCGACGCATGCAGGCCAGGCGCGCGCCACACAACGAACAGAGTACACTGACAGAGCGTATACCTATGGTATAGGCATAATGGGGCCGAGGAGAAAATGCATGTCATCACAGGATGAAGAGCCGGATTGGGAGATCACGGAGCAGGGGCTCTACATGGCTACACGCGGCTTCCTGATACGCCGGGGCTATTGCTGCGCCAATCGGTGCCGCAACTGTCCATATATCAACTGGCGTCAACTGGCGACATGGCAGCCAATCCCGGCGGAACGTGTGCAGTACGCGCAGGTCTCGCCGAAGGCGCTCATGGCTGCACAGACAATGGCGCACTATCATGAAGAACAACTGGCACAAAATACGGATGCGAACAGTACCTATCATCAAGTAATGCTCGCACATTATCATCTGCTACTGGCACACTGGGAAGACGCTAACGCCTCGTAGAAGCTGCTGAGCGAGTAAGCAAACTTCTACGAAGCGTTACGAAGAGCACTGGTTATGTTATGGATGGTAGACGAAGTCTACACCGGGGCCCGGCGTAAAGGTCACAAAGGTCTCGACAGCCCAGTAGCCCGCCCAGTTGTAGTCGCTGGTCACAACGCTGCCATCGGAGTTGATACTCTCAACGACGGCAACGTGTCCATAACCGCCGGCACCCTCTACGCCAGCTTGCAGCACAATGATCGAAGGAACTTTGGGTTTGGTAGAAACGGTCCAACCGTAGTTGTAAGCTCCCGCAACCCACTGGTTGGCATTGCCTAACCAGGGAACCCAGTAACCGGTCAGAGCGTGGTAACGCCTGTTCGCCCAGTCGGTGCACTGTCCGTAGAAGAACCGGCCTGGCCCACCGGTGCCATCACCAATAACGCCAGTACTGCTACTCATAGCGGGAGGAGCAGTCGGTACGCCCGCGTAGGTAGTGCCACCGCCGGGATCAAAACCGTCCTGCGTCACCGCCGTAGCAGTCGCCGCCTGCTGAGCAATCAAGCCGGTATTGTTACTTTTCGTATTGATAATGTTCATCTGACTGGAACTTGAGCTGTTACCGGTGATCAATTTAAATAAGCTGTTATGGGTAGCACCGCCACTGACAGGCAATACTGCGAACAGGGCGCTCAAGACCACGAGCGCGAGCACGGCTGTAACGGCGGCGTGTACAACCAGCCTGCGCCCCTGCGGAGGCCGGGGACTCGAACTTTTCTTCCCGGTGCCGCGAATAAGTACAGGCTGACGTAGTGTTGTCGTATTGCGCATCTGAGGGAGCGCTCCGGTCTGGGTTTCAGATAGCTCTCCCATCGGCACAGGACTGATCAGCGATTGTGTCGTAACGGGAGACAGACCAGGATCAGATACAAGATGCGAAGGGTCCGTATCAGTGAGTTGACGCGTCAAGGCAGGCGCCGCCCGGTAGTTTGATACCTGGGGGTATGCGGCATGCGTAGAGAAAGGCAACTGCTCGGCGGGCGATTGTTGCGCTACCGATCCCGGTACCGGCAACGCGTTCGTGTTGACATCTAGCTCCGTTGTACTTTTCTGTCGATGATCCATAGACGACATACGTAATTTCCTTCATAAAGTTGTGTTACAAGGACACTCTTCCAACGCACAGCTCACTCCACACATCTCCTCAATGAATGTACCCGCTATGATACTGGCAGGTCAACTAAACAGGCTCAGTCATAGGACTATAAGCCTACAAAACAGGCCTCCTTAACCACCAGCGCCATAACACTTGAGCAACAGGCGAGTATAAAGCTGCCATCCAGTTCGGAGTCCGCTGTGAAGCGCCGCTACTATTCTAAACGTAGCTCTGCGGTTCATTTGTCTGAATTCACGTAACTGCTCAGGAATAGCCGCACAAATGTATATAGATTGGGCCTGAGCGAGCATCCAGGATGCGTGTTTTTGCCCAGGGGCCATACTGTTATATAGGAGGGTCGTTTTTGTGCACCCGTATCAGCGCCGGGCTTTTCAACAGTCGGGAAGGGGCTTGCCCCATCCGGCTCGGGGAGGGCGTTCACCACGAATGGTCACCGGATGGGGGCAAGCCCCTTCCCTACTCTAATAGCGTTACATGATGGCGCTATCGCGCAAGGTGTGTTATCCTGTCGTCAGCAACGTAGAGGGGTAGCGGCACGTCTGCTACAGGGGTATGGGCTGGCAGAGGCAGCAAACACATCTTTAACCGAGACACCACTTAAAGCGTTTACTAGCGTTTACTTAAGTAGCAATGGAGCGATGTCTGAAAAAGAAGACAAATTTTTATAGTACAATGGAGCAAAGAATGATACGTTTCTCTCGATACATCTTCCCATTAACACTCCTGTTCGTCTTGCTGATAGGCTGCGGCCCCACGGCTGCCGATGCCAGAGACACGAACACAACGTCTACAACTGCGGCGGCGACGCCCGCCGCCACGCCCGTAACCTCGTGTCCTGGTTATCTGAAATCGGTATCAGGCTGCTATACGCCACAGGTATTCCGCGAGGCTTACGGGGTTGATCAGCTCATACAGCGGGGCATTACGGGCAAGGGACAGACAATCGTCGATATTGTATCGTTCGGCAGCCCGACGCTCAAACAAGATATGAATGTTTATGATAAACAATTTGGCCTGCCACCTGTCAACTTACAGATCATTTCGCCGCTTCATGAGCCAATCTCCGACCCGGATAATGATAGGGCGGGCTGGGCCGCAGAGACGACGCTAGATGTAGAGATCATCCACGCCATCGCACCCGACGCAAAGATCGTCGTCCTGACCAGTCCCGTTGCTGAAACTGAGGGCACGATCGGCCTCCCCGAATTTCGCAAGTTGGAGCAATACGTGGTCGATCACAAGCTGGGTACGATCGTCTCCCAGAGTTGGGCCGCCTCCGAGCTGACGTTGAAAGACGCGGCAGGGCAGAAAGAGTTGCAGAAATGGAATACCTTTTTTCAGGAGACGACGACGCATGATGGCATAACCTACCTCGGGTCTTCAGGAGACAATGGCGCCACCGACTTTGATGATCTCCATGGTAAACACCTTGCTTCAGTGCCCACCACAGGCTTCCCCACCGACTCTCCCTGGGTCACCAGCGTCGGCGGCACCACGTTGACGCGTAAAGGGTCGACCTTCAGCGAACAGGGGTGGAGCAATAGCGGCGGAGGCTTCAGTAGCTTCTACAAGATGCCCTCCTATCAAAAGGGCCTGCCAGCCACGGTACAGAGCCAGTTGAAGGGCCGCCGCGGCGTTCCCGATGTAGCGGGTTCGGCAGATCCAGGTGCAGGTCTGGTTATCTACGTGGGCGGCCAGTGGACGTTAATCGGCGGGACCAGCGCCAGCGCGCCCCTCTGGGCCGGTATCGTTGCGCTCGCCAACCAGACTGCGGGCCATCCTCTCGGTTTTATCAATCCTGCCCTCTACAAGCTGGCGGCATCGAGCCGCTATAATCAGGACTTCAACGACATAACGGTCGGCAACAATACGAATAACACCACGCACGTCAAGGGCTATCCCGCCGTCAAAGGCTGGGACCCGATCACGGGTCTGGGATCGCCTAAAGCGCAGAATCTGGTATTGGACCTGGCCGCGACGATAAATTAGATTACATGCTTGTAATCAGGCCCTTGCTCACACACAACTCAGCGTTCAGTATGGAGCCACCAGCGGCGCCGCGAATGGTATTGTGTCCCAGCATGACAAACTTGTAGTTCAGAATGGGGCAGGGACGCAGGCGGCCAAGCGTGACCGTCATGCCCTTGCCCGCGTCGCGATCACGCAAGGTCTGGGGACGGTCGGGCTCTGTGCGGTAGACCAGCGCACGTTCCGGCGCGCTCGGCAGCTTGAGCTGCTGCGACTCGGGGACGTAGCTCTCCCAGGCGGCGATGAGTTCTTCGGGGCTGGCGTCGCGTCCCAGCTCGATACTGGCACACTCAAGATGACCTTCGCGCGTGGCGACGCGGTTGCAGTGTGCGCTGACGATGAGGGGCGCGTCGCTGAAGCCGCGACCCTCCTCCCATGAACCGAGCATCTTGAGCGTCTCGGTCTCCAGCTTCTCCTCCTCACCACCAATGTAGGGAATCACATTGTCGAGAATGTCGTACGAGGGCAGGCCGGGATAGCCCGCGCCCGATATGGCCTGGAGCGTCGTGACCAGGACCTTGCGCAGCCCGAACGCCTGCTGCAAAGGCTTGAGCGCCATTACCAGCGGCGTGGCGCAGCAGTTCGCGTTGGTGACGATGCAGCCTGACCAGTTGCGCTGTCTGCGCTGCTGTACGATCGCTGCGACGTGATCGGCGTTCACCTCTGGAATGAGCAGCGGCACATCGGCATCCATGCGGTAATTTTTAGCGTTGCTGAAGACGGCGACACCTGCGCGCGCGAAGGCCGCTTCGATCTCGCCCGCGATCTCCGCCGGAAGTGCCGAAAAGACGATCTTGACACCGGGTAGGGCCTCCGGCTGACAGGGTACGACGGGCAACGAGGCGACCGCTACCGGCATCTCGCTGCCGGAGAGCCGCCAGCGCGTGACCTCGCCATATGAGCGCCCGCCGTGCTTCTCCGACGCAGCCAGCGCTACCAGCTCAAACCAGGGATGCCCCTGCAGCAACTCAATGAAGCGCTGCCCGACCATCCCGGTCGCTCCCAGGACCGCGACAGGTACACGTTTTTGTACATTAGTAGACATAACAATAATTCCTTCTTACCTTGCGTGCTCACGCCTCTTCTCGTGACCGGGACGGGGATGGCGCACCATTGGAATAACGGGTGCGATCAGGTCGCGATGCAGGCAGCGCAGCGCACTTTCGCTGCTGGCATCCTCCACGATCAGCGCAATCCCCTGCTCGGACGCACCCTGCGTAATGACGGGAATACGTTCGCGGGCCAGCGCGGTGATGGCGCGCGCCGGACTCATGGGATCGTCCACAAAGTCCGAACCGATGCAGGCGCAGGCAGCGAGGCCATGTCGGCAGCGCACCTGCCAGTTCTCCATATCGTGGCGCAGCAGCGCGACGATCGAGTCGGCGGACTGTTCCTCGACCATAAACGAGAGATGATGCCCGGATGATGAACAGATAGCTACAGGTGCGGCTCCCGCGCCAGCAGCAAGAGCGAAGACCTGGCCTGCGTTCTCGGGTGCGCCAAACAGATCAGTACTCTCCACAGTGATCAATGCCAGCTTGCGTCGAATGGTGATAGCGCGTGCCCCGGTCTGGCCGCTTTTTGCAGGGCCGACGACGGTACCGCGAATATGCGGACGGAAGGTATTGCGCACGCGCACCGGAATGTTGCGATGAGCGATGGGGATCAGGGTACGCGGGTGCAGCACCTTCGCGCCGAACCAGGAGAGGCGCGCGGCCTCGGCGTAGGAGAGGTGCGGCAGCAAGCGTGTATTGGAGACCAGGCGCGGGTCCGCCGTCAACACACCGTCCACGTCGGTATAGATCGAGACCTCGGCACAATCTAGCGCCGCGCCGATCACGGTGGCGGAATAGTCCGAGCCGTTACGACCGAGCGTCGTCACAAAGCCGGTAATCGTGCGACCGATGAAGCCGGCGGCGATAGGGACGACGCGCTGTTCCACAAGAGGCTGGATCAGGGCGAGGGCATTGGCGCGCGTTTCCTCGGAGAACGGCTCGGCACCGACCACCACGCCAAAAGGCTGCGAGGCATCCGTTTTGGGATGGGTAGTAATGATCACCTGCTGCCGCACGGGCTGCGCCTCGATGCCGATATCACACACGGCGGCAGAGACCAGCAGGATAGAAAGGCGTTCGCCCCAGGAGGCAACCGCCGCTGTTGGGAGCGCTACCTCTTGCCCCTGCTCGGTAGCTTCGCGCAGGGCCTCTATATCCTGGGCCAGAGCGGCAAAGCTCTGTTCGAGATCTTCTTCTAATATAGCGAGGGCATGGCTATCGCGCGCTACAATGCTAGCGGCTTCGCAATGTTTGAATTGCAGCAGCCTGAACTCCTGCTCGCAGGCTTCGTGTTCACCAGAACAGGTATGGCGTGCAATGCGCAAAAGCTGGTCGGTCACACCCGACATCGCCGAGGTAACGACTACAGGAAACAGCTCACCGGATGCGTGATATTCCTGCAGCGTATTCGCGATAATCGCTGCCACCTGGCGAATGCGTTCGCCGTTGCCAACCGATGTGCCCCCAAACTTCAAGACGCAGACTGTATCGTGCATAAAAACCACCACTTATTTTCGATCAGGAGATCCATTCTCCAGGACTGGATTGGCGTGGCAACAACGGCAACCATCAGGAACATGCTGCGTTGGAGCTTCCTGCTCAATCTCATTACAACAAAAACATCTCTACGCTGGCTCGCAGGGCGCCCGCAAGGGGACGCCCCTACTTGAACGATGAGGCGCCCGCAAGGGGACACCCTTACCAGAATAACAATATCGACAGGTCGCGACTAAGCGTTTACAGGCGTGCCCGCGTCGATAGTTGCGGCCTTCAACGCCTGGTCCAGATCGTCGATCAGGTCATCCACAGTCTCCAGACCGACCGAGAGGCGGATGAAATCGGGCGTAACACCTGTCTCGTACTGCTCATCGGGCGTCAACTGCGAATGCGTCGTGCTCGCCGGGTGAATGATCAGCGACTTGGCATCGCCGACGTTCGCGAGGTGCGAGAAGAGCTCGATATGCTGGATCAGGCGCTTGCCGGCCTCCAGTCCACCCTTGATGCCGAAGCCCAGGATAGCGCCGTAGCCGTGTGTGGAGTACTTCTTCGCCAGATCGTGCTGCGGGTGACTTGCCAGGCCGGGATAAGTGACCCAACCGACCGAGGGATGATCTTCGAGGAACTCGGCGATGCGCAATGCGTTCTGACTGTGACGCTCCATGCGCAGCGGCAGCGTCTCCAGGCCCTGCAGGAAGAGCCAGGAGTTGAAAGGCGTCGTGGCGGGACCCAGGTCGCGCAGCAACTGCACGCGCGCCTTGATGATATATGCGAGAGGACCAAGCGCCTCAATATAACGCAGGCCATGATAAGATGGGTCTGGTTCAGTCAGGCCGGGGAAGCGACCGCTCGCCGCCCAGTCGAACGTGCCACTATCGACGATGACGCCGCCGATCGAAGTGCCATGACCACCAATAAACTTCGTAGCTGAATGGACAACGATGTCGGCACCATGCTTGAATGGTTGCATCAGGTACGGCGTGGGCAGAGTATTGTCAACGATCAGCGGGACGCCATGCTCATGGGCGATATCGGCTACCGCGCGAATGTCGAGCGTATCCAGGCGTGGATTGCCCACAGTCTCTGCATAGAGTGCCTTCGTGCGCTCGTTGATCGCGGCACGGAAATTGTTGGGGTCGCGGCTATCCACAAAGCGTACGTTGATACCCAGCTTGGGCAGCGTGTAGTGGAAGAGATTGTAGGTGCCGCCGTAGAGGCTCGCCGACGAGACGATCTCATCGCCAGTCTGAGCGATGTTGAGGATAGCCAGCGTCTCGGCAGCCTGGCCCGAACCTGTCGCCAGCGCGCCGACGCCACCTTCCAGGGCCGCCATACGGCGCTCGAAGGCATCCTGGGTCGGATTCATAATACGCGTATAGATATTGCCGAACTGCTTCAGACCAAAGAGGTTGGCCGCGTGCTCCGGGCTATCAAAAACATAGGACGAGGTCTGATAGATAGGGATCGCCCGCGCATTAGTCGCGCTATCCGCCGTCTCCTGACCAGCATGCAATGAAAGCGTCTCAAAACCATAACTACGATTGCTGTTAAGCGCCATGATATTTACTCCTCCAGATACACTCATAAAAGCTCTTTCCTGGTAGATGCAGGCTTGCACGTTTGCTCAACCTTCAGTATACCAGGGACACCGAATGCACGATAAACCATGATTAGAGCAAGGATAAAGCCGCAGTCATCTGCTCCCACTCTTTCAAAAACGCATCGTGACCGTGCGGAGAGTCGATCTCCACATAGGTGGCATCGCCACCGGTTGCGCGCACCTTATCAGCTAGCCAGCGCACATGGGCAGCCGGAAAGAGAAAATCCGAACGGATACCGACAAAGAGCGCCCTACTACGCAGGCGACCCAGCGCAGCCTCCAACGAAGGATAACCGCTGCTGACGTCATACAAATCCATCGCACGACTCAGGTACAGGTAGCTGTTGGCATCGAAACGCCTTGCCAGCGCCTGCCCCTGGTGATACAGGTAGCTTTCGACATCGAAGCGTCCTCCCAGATCGGGAAAGTGGCTGGGCGAGGGGACCTCTTTATTGCAGGCAGGTTTACGCGCAAAGCGGAGTTCCATTGCTTCTTCGCTCTGATAGGTGATTACCGCCAGCATGCGCGCTATCGCCAGGCCCGAGTCTGGTCCCTGGCCGGGTGCGTAGTTGCCGCCCTGCCACCGCGCATCGTTCATAATGGCCTGCCGCTCGACCTCGCTGAACGCCACGGCCTGCGCGGTGAGAGCTGCCGTGGCGGCAATAACCGCGACCTTGCTTACCAGCTCGGGATACGCCACTGCCCATTCCAGCGCCTGCTGCCCGCCGATGGAACCGCCCGCGACGAGCGCCAGTTTCCGCACACCCAGGTGTCGCAACAGGATGCGTTGGGCATTGATCATATCGCGAATGGTGATAACGGGAAAACTCATCGCATACGGTCGCCCGGTGACGGGATCAAGCGCGCCCGGTCCGGTACTGCCGGAGCAGCCTCCCAGCACATTCGAGCTGATGACGAAATAGCGCGACGTATCGAAGGGCCGACCAGGGCCGACCAAAGGATTCCACCACGCCGCTTTGGGATCATCGGGCCGCTCTATGTCGTGGGCATGCGAGTTTCCTGTCAGGGCGTGGGTAATAAGAATGGCGTTATCGCCTTCAGCGTTGAGGGTTCCCCACGTCTCGTACGCCAGCGTCACAGGAGCCAGCCGCGCACCGCTTTGCAGCGACAGATCATCAAATGTATATGTAAACACCTGGTTAACAGGAGCCAGCTGGAGACGTTGTTGAGCATAGAGAGTCTGCTGCTCGATCTGCATCACCATCATATACTCCTTCCTGAAATTGGTAACAAAAACCCCTCACCCACACAGGGGCGAGGGGTAAACGTCTTCGCGGTACCACCCTGGTTTATCGACGCCTCACGACATCGACCTTTGTGAGTATGCTGTCATCCGTTGCATCTAGCCCTTTATCACCATAGCTTCAGATCACGCACTACTCCGGCCTGTAACGCGGTCACGCGGCCCGGTCTACTCGCCCATTCAGGCATTCAACCTGCAACTCAAAGGCCATCTTCGGCGCTGGAACGGCGCTGACATCTCATCGTCATCAACTCTCTGTAGCCGCCCTCGACGCGTACTCTTCCTTCTCAATGTCTTTTTTGTTTACTGATTGGTAAGGTACACAGCGCGCAGGATAACAAAAAACCCCTGATCTCAGGGGCTATGCTACATCGCTCTTCCCCTCATCTCGCGGAATACTCTATTCCGCCGGAATTGGCACCCTGCATGCAACATTGCAGGCGGGTTGCCGGGCTTCACAGGGCCGTTTCCCTCCACCCTCTTGATGAGAGCAGTTCTTCACTGCGCGTATTCCGTTTTTAACTGGCTCGCTTATCCATTTGAGCCGTTGCGTTAGTAACAAGTATACTCAAGGAGAGAAAGAGATGTCAAGGGCAGATAGGCGCGCTTTCATGTATAAAATGTACACAGTCTTAAGCTTAGAACACTGCATTGCTTCCTTACGTATCTATTCATAGCCCTTTTCTGACTCCTCGCCGCTGCGCGGCTCGCACGCTTTTTGTGTGGTTGGCGGGCTGGCGGCCGCCAGCCCGCCAACCACACAAAAAGCCCTTGTGAAGCGCCTTTGGCGCTGATGAGTCCTGAACAGCTACCGGGATGACGCATGGAGAGATCCTGGACGGCTACAGATGTGGTTTAATAAAGGGACCTTGCCCACTGATCGATAACGCAACGGTGGTACTACCAGACAATAGAGAAAATAGCGCATGAACACCTTTCTCGACACAGACAATCGCCTGTTTGTGCTCGCGCGCCGGGGAAAATATCTGCCAAACTGGTTGATTGCCATCCTTATGGCGCTCGTCTTTTTATTCCTGTCGGACCTCACTTTCACTCCGGCCCTCTTCTGGTTGGTCGGACGCCTCTTTCCATTGTACGCATGGCTGAACCAGCTTGCGCGGAGCCCCTACGCACTCGTATCGGCCAGCGAACTGGTGCTGTACCTGGCGATCAGGTTTCTTCCCCCGGTCCTGCTGGTCTGGCTCTGGCTGCGCTTCGTGGAGCAGCGCCCCTTCTGGACGCTTGGATTGGAGCGGCGGGGCGCGGCTCTGAAGTACGTGCGTGGCTTCGCCTTCGGCTTTGCGTTGTTTGCGCTCACTACCGGCATCTTGTTTATCACTGGCGCGGTGATAGGCATAGGAGGAGATCCACGCTCCGTAGGCTTCGGCGCGCTCGGCGGCGTGCTCCTGAGCTATCTGGGTTGGGCGCTACAGGGACCGAGTGAGGAGATAGTCACACGCGGCTGGCTGCTGCCGATCCTGGGAGCTCGTTATAAGCCGGGAATTGGTATCGTGATCTCGTCGCTGCTGTTCGGGCTTTTTCATGCGCTCAATACTGGCTTCAGCCTGCTCGCCCTGGTGAACCTGATCTTGTTCGGGCTCTTTGCGGCCCTATACGTGCTCAACGACGGCAGCATCTGGGGCATGTTCGGCATTCACGCCGCCTGGAACTGGGCCGAGGGCAACGTGTTCGGCGCGCTGGTCAGCGGCTTTAACCAGCCAGGCGGACAGTTGATGATTCTGCACCCGGTCGGTCCCGGCTGGCTGACGGGGGCCGCGTTCGGTCCAGAGGGTGGGCTGGCGGTGACGGCGACGTTTCTGATCGGCATTGCAGGCATGATATGGTGGGGGAGGAGGAGACAGCAGCAGGCACTACCAGCCGTAACCTGGGACGTGCAGGGACGTAGATATTAGTGAACAATCAGCGATACCTATGTTCTATACTTAATCTATAAAATTGGAAGAGGAATAAATACGTGGCGCGTTGCCTCAATCCGCGCTCCGGCGGACATGAGAATCCGGACACCGCCGTCTCCTGCCAGCTCTGTGACTTTCTGGTGCAGGGAGCACATATCGGCATCTACGAAGTTGTTTCCTTCATCGGCGCGGGAAGCTATGGATATGTCTATAAGGTCCGTGAGCCGATGCCGCTCAGCCGCATCCTGGCCCTCAAGGTGCTACGCCTCGATCAGTTCAACGCCAGGGCCCAGGCGAACTTTTTCCAGGAGGCGCGCCGCATCGGCAGTATGCAGCATCCAAACATCCTGCCCATCTATAACTTCGGCCAGGTGGCGGAGAGCGAGCAGCCGTACTTTGTGATGGAGTTCGCCCCGCAGACGATTCTGGACCTCTTCCGCCAGTCTGACGGCACGCGCCGCCAGGCGTTCGCGGAGGAGCTCGTCCCATACGTCCAGCAGAGCGCCGATGCACTACAATATGTCCATAACAAGGGACTCGTGCATCAGGATGTGAAGCCCGGCAACCTGCTCATCGGGCGCAACAAACAGATCCTACTCGCGGACTTCGGCACGACCTTCTACCTGGGCATGCAGACGCACGCCTCCCTGGGCGAGATCACGGGGACAGCCGCGTACATGCCGCCGGAGCAGTGGCAAGGGAATCCGCGCCGTGACTCCGACCAGTACGCGCTGGCGATCTGCTGCTACGAGCTGCTCACCGGGCGCACGCCGTTTGTGTATAAGCGCCTGGAAGAGATGTGGAACGCGCATCTGCAGGAGCCGCCGCCCTCGCCGCAGAAGTGGAATCCGCGCGTCCCGGTCGAGGTCGCGGCGGTGCTGCTGCGCGCCCTGAGCAAGGATTATCGGCAGCGCTATCACAGCATCACCGAGTTCGCCGATAACTACGCGAACGCCGTCCAGGTAGCGCAGCAGCGTTATGTCTGTCAACATTGTGGGCAGCAGAATCGCACGGGCGCGCAGCGCTGCACGACCTGTGGCGCGGAATACGATACGCGCCGCTGCGTCTACTGCGAAACGCCGGTACGCTTCGGCCAGCGCTGCTGCTCGAACTGCGGACGCCTCACGCTGCCACCGACGCTGGTCGATCATAGTCCCCTGGTCGGCGTCGTCCTGCGCCAGGGCCGCTATACGATCAAACACGTCCTGCGCCAGTCCGAGGAGACGCGCGTCACGACCGCAATTGCCACCGATGCACAGACGAACGAACGCAAAACGCTGCTCAAACGCTGGCAGTGCAGCGATGAGCCGCTTGCACAACGCGCAAAAGACGTAGCCTATTATGAGAACGCCACAGGCACGCTAGCCCGCGTGCACCACCCACTGATACCGGCAGTGCTGGACCGTTTTGCCGAGGGCAATTACTACTACATGGTGGAAGATTATATCGACGGCGAGAGTCTGGACGAGCGTATACAAAAGCTGCTACGGCCCATCCCCGAGCGTGACGTACTCAACTATATGAACAACCTGCTCAACATCCTGATCGTGCTGGAGCAGCAGAGGCCGCCGCTACGCCACTACGACATCTCGCCCGCCAACATCATGATCGATAAGCGCGGGCGGGCGCTGCTGACGGGCTTCCAGATCACCCCTGCGCCCGTTCCAGCAGGCACGCGACCACGCGCCGAAGTCAACAGAAGGCGCACCACCAGGAAGCTGCTCATCTCGCCCTACATGCCATTGCAGGACAAACCCTACGACCAGCGCACCTGCATCTACGCCCTGGCCGCCAGTATGCATCACGCCCTGACCAACGTCGCGCCACCACACTACCCATCCTACCCGCCTGTACGCATGCTCAATCCAGACATCTCGCCCGCGTTGGAGGGCATTCTCAGTCGCGCGCTGATCGAGGATAGTGGCGCGCGTTACCAGAGCTACGAGGCGCTGAAGAGAGATATTCAGCGCCTGTTGTAAAAGTCAGGGTCTTTGGCACCCGTAGTAGGGATGGGGCTTGCCCCCATCCGGCTCGGGGAGCGCATTCACCACGAATGGTCACGGATGGGGGCAAGCCCCATCCCTACTGTTGAAAAGCGAGCACATTCCCAAATTGGTCTATATATGCTACACTGGCGCAAACAACAGTTGTGAGGTGAAGGCACGCCATGAACAAGCTCGCGCGAGACGACGAGGAGGAGTTGATTGTCCGTAGCCAGCGTGGCGAGGTGGCCGCGTTCAATCAGCTCGTCCTGCACTACCAGCAGATCGTCTACGGCGCGGTCTATCGCTTGCTTGGCGATCCCGATACGGCTGCCGACGTAACACAGGACACCTTCATCGCAGCCTATCGCGGCATCACCTCCTATCGCGGCGGCTCCTCCTTCCGCGCCTGGCTGCTGCGCATTGGCTCCAATATGGCCTGCGACCACTGGCGCCGCGTGCAACGCCATCCCGCCGAGTCGTTGGAGTTTCTGACCGAAGAGGATGAGGCACCTTCGTCCGAAGCGCTCAACGTACTGGCCGACAGTGGCATCGGGGGCAATCCCGAAGCGATGTTGCTCACACTGGAGCTGCAGGCCGTCATTCAAAAAGGGCTGGAGCAGCTCCCCCTCGAACAGCGAGTAGCAGTCGTCCTGTGCGATATAGAGGGGCTCTCCTACGAGGAGATCGCGGACTCCACCCAGACGAGCATCGGCACGGTCCGCTCGCGCATCTCACGTGGGCGCGTCCGCCTGCGCAGCTACCTCAACCAGCACAGGGAACTTTTACCACGTAACTATCGTCTTACTTGAAGTAACGAATGATACTATAACGGAGCATCGGCGTGGCACAAGAGAATCGGCATCTGACAACAGAACAGCTTTCGGCTCTTCTCGACGGAGAGGTCTCAGCAGAAGAGCGAACGCAGTGGGAAGCCCACCTGGCAACCTGTCAGCGCTGTCAGCAAGAACTGGCAAACCTGCGGCGGACGGTCGCGCTCCTGCACGCACTGCCCCAGCCAGCTCTTCCACGCTCATTCGAGCTACCAGCCGAGATCGCCGCACCCGTCGCCCTCTTCACAGGCACCAGGCGGGCAGCCGCACCAGCGCCTCCAGGCGCGCCTGAACGTCGTCGGCAGGGCAGACCCTATCTGCGCTTCACATTCAGAACACTGAGCGCAGTTGCCGCCATGATCGGCATCGTCTTCTGCCTATCGGGGATCGTGCCCGCGCTCACCAGGGGCGGTGCCACCGCTACCTCTGCCACCTCCTCTTCCGCATCCGGTGCTGCCTCCAATAGCGATCAGGGGCAAACGCTCCCCAGGCCAACAAATGGAAGCCACGCATCGACGGATTTGACGCCCGCGATCCATCCCGCTGCGACCCCATCCGCGAGCCTGTCCAGGCCGCCCACTACGACGCCCTACGACGGTAGCCAGCAGCCCTCTACAGGAAACTGGCCGATCTTCCTCTTCTTCAA
>DAOTTD010000245.1:0-22882 GCA_034438015.1 Ktedonobacteraceae bacterium
TACTCCGACGAGATAGGGGCGCTGGCCGGCTGGTACCTGATCAACGGCCATCTGTACGATGATGCCTTTACCTGGACCGGCAGCCAGGCCGTCAACCGCAGCAGCCCGTGGGGCTGGTATTAAAACAAGTCGAGTTTGTCTCGCAGGTTGCTATTGTCATGTTTTACTTCTGTGCAAACTTTATTTGGGCGAAGCCAAAAAATCTGCTATTGCTTCAATAAATTGTTTCTGTCTCAAAATGAAAAACACATGGCTGCCCTCAAAGGTGAGCATTTGCGAGCCCTTGATTCCGCTTTGAGCATCACGGTGCCCTCCACCAGACCGCGCATGCGCCGCGAGCCCTTCGCCAGCGACTCGCGGTAGGAGCGTACGATCTCCTGGGCAGAGATACGCCCGACCAGGTGCCAGCCTTTCCTTACTATACAACAGCGCAAGCTCGTGCGCGCGATGTTGTATTATATCCTGGTGCCATACACATAGAGCATCGGATGTATGAGGAAAGGACGCGTTTTGATGGAGAGACCACTGGTTTTCGTTCACGGGTCTGGCGATAGCGGGCGCATCTGGCGTTTACAGATCGAGCATCTCGGAAAAGAGCGCGCCTTTGCAATCGACCTGCCAGGGCATGGAGAGCGGGCGGACACCCTACCAGCAGAGGTAACGGTAGAGGACTACGCACGAACAGTTCATGAGGTTATCACCAGCGAACTGGGCTTGCAGCGGCCTATAATCGCGGGCCATTCGCTGGGAGGAGCGATCGCACTCATGATGGGATTAGAGTACGGAGAGGAGCTGAGCGGCCTGATTCTGGTCGGCACGGGGGCGCGCTTGCGCGTCCACCCTGCTATTCTACAAGAGGCACGCGAAGCGCCGGACCTGGCACGCGAGCACACGAATGCGCTGTGCTTGCTACCGGAGCATGTGCCAACCCTGGGCACGCAGATCTTGCAGGAGCAGGTCAAGACGAAGCCCGGGATTCTTTATAGAGATCTGCTGGCATGCGATAAGTTCGATGTGATGTCGAGACTCCATGAAGTCGCACTGCCAACCCTGGTGATTTGTGGCAGCGAGGACCGCCTGACGCTCCCGAAGTACAGTACATTTCTCCGCGAACGCCTCACTGGAGTAGAGCATGGGGCGCGCCTGCATATCTTTCCCGCCGCTGGACATTACGTCATGCGCGAACAGCCTGATATGGTGAACCAGGCGATCGAAGAGTGGCTGCGTTGAAGAGCTTGCCGGCGCTACCCCTCTCGACGCTCATGGGGGGTTCGTGTTAAAATAGGCGCAAAGCTTATCTCAAAAGTACAGGCTTACGCTATGCACAGGCATAATTTTATAGCAGCTCAACAAGAAAACACTAAGGGAGCAAGGATATGTCAGGTCATTCAAAGTGGGCACAGATTCGCCGCTCGAAGGGCGTCAACGATGCACGTCGGGGACAGTTGTTTACACGCCTGGGGCGTGAGATCGCGGTAGCGGTACGAGAGGGTGGCGGTGGTGATCCCGATGCGAATTTCCGCCTGCGCATGGCTATCCAGCGCGCGCGCGACGCCAATATGCCAATGGACAACATCGAGCGCACGATCAAGCGCGTCGCCGGCGGTGGGGAAGGCAGCAACCTCGAAGAGATCACCTACGAGGGGTACGGGCCAGGCGGCACGGCGATTCTTGTACAGACGCTCACAGAGAACCGCAACCGCACCGTTGCCGAGGTACGCAACGCCTTCAGCCGCAACGCCGGAAACATGGGCGAGAATGGGTGCGTCGACTGGCTGTTTGAGAACACAGGTATCATCGAGGTCGAACTGGAGGGACGCGATCCAGACGAGGTCTCTCTGGAGGCGCTCGATCTGGGGGCCGATGACGTCGAGCCGGTCGGGGCCGACGATACCACACTAATTATCTATACTGATCCCACGAAAATGGAAGAGGTCCGGCAGGCGTTGGAAGACAAGAAGTATAAGGTCGCCAAGGCCGAGATCACAATGCGACCGAAGACCAGGGTCGAGCTAACCGACGAAAAGCACGCGCACCAGGCCATTCGCTTGATTGAAAAGCTTGAGGACCTGGACGATGTGCAGAATGTGTACACCAACGCCGACTTCCCGGAGTCGTTTGCAGCATCCTACCAGGGCTAATGATGTGCGGAGACACGCCCGCGCTCATTGCATACATCACAACGAGAGGGAGTAGCCAGTAAAGTGGGTGAAATCGGCCCCGGTCTACGGAAACGCCTGTCAGTCGAATTAGAGGGGATTGTCTCACCATGAGTAATGTACGCACACTCCCGCCATCTTCGGGGCCGCGCATCACGCTAGGCATCGATCCGGGGACGGCTATTGTGGGCTATGCAGTCGTCATGGCACAGGGGAGCGACCTGCGCATGCTCGTGTGTAATGTTATCACCACGCCGGCAAAGATGCCGCTGGCACAACGATTACAACTTATCTATACTGGCCTGAGCGCCATCATCGCCGAATACAAGCCGCAGGAGGCAGCGATGGAAGAACTGTTCTTTGCCAGGAATGCGCGCACCGCGATGACGGTCGGGCAGGCGCGCGGAGTAGCCATGCTGGCGCTGGCGAACGGCGGCCTCTCCGTCGCCGAGTACACGCCAAAGCAGGTGAAGCAGGCCGTGACCGGCTATGGTGGCGCGGATAAGGACCAGGTCGGAGAGATGGTGCGTATTCTGTTGAAGCTGACCCAGGTGCCGCGTCCCGACGATGCAGCGGATGCTGCCGCCGTGGCTATCTGCCATCTCAACACCCTTCCGTTTACAAAGGCGCTGCCGGAATATAGATAGTAGGGGCAGCTCAACCACCCAAATAGCTTGAAAGTTACCGCTATAGCCAGAGGGGCGTTAAAATTTTAGTGAGAAGAAGAGGTAGAGACCGGGGCGATGATTACAGGTATTCATGGCACATTGGAGGCGAGCCGAGTCGACTCCGCTATTCTACGGGTCGGCGGCTTCAGCATACGCGTCTTCGCTCCGACCTCCACGCTCAGTCGCCTGGGTGAGACCGGGGCAGAGGTTTCGCTCTTCACGCACTTTCATATGCGCGAAGACGGCATTGCGCTCTATGGATTCTCCACCGAAGGGGATCGCGACGCCTTCGAGCGCCTGATCGATGTGAGCGGCGTGGGACCGAAGGTGGCCCTGGCGCTGCTCTCAGTGATGGATGCACCAACACTCTATAAAGCCATCGCCGACGAAGATCAGCAGCGGCTGGGGCTGGCGCCCGGCGTGGGCAAGCGGCTGGCGGCACGCCTGATCCTCGAACTAAAGGGCAAGCTTCCGACAGTGATGCCCGGCGGTGGAGCGACTGCTGCGTCACCGGCAGGACGGATTCAGGCCGAGGTGATGGAGGCATTGATCGGGCTCGGGTTCTCCAATGCCGAGGCACAGGCAGCGATCGCCAGAATTCCCCAGGACCAGGCAATGACATTAGAGCAGCAGGTGACCTACGCTTTGCGCTCCTTCTCACAGAAGTGACGTCCACTATCACTATTATGCTAAGTGTATTATCGAGACTTCTGGTGATCCCAGCTCTGTACCACCAACGGCTCCTCACGTCCATCAGGGTGCAGGAGCCTCATCCCCTCCTCCGGTGGCAGGACAACCCCAATAGGCGTGACAGGCGTGCCAGTTGCCGACTGGACGGCAGCAATTACAGCCTGTTCATTGCCGGGAGAGACGGTAAAGAGGAGTTCGTAATCCTCGCCGCCGTGCAAGGCCCAGGCGTATGGATCGTGTGTCGCGCTGGTCGCTATAGCGTGTAGAGATGGAGAGAGGGGCAGGCAGGCCAGATCGACACGCACACCCACGCGCTCACAGAGATGTCCAAGGTCGCCGCTGAGGCCATCGCTGATATCGAGGAGCGCGGTGACGACCTCGGGACCGAACCGGTTGAGCACGCGCCCTTCGTGGACGCGTGGCTGTGGCACACGATACGCCTGGCGCACGAACTCCTGGGCGTCAAAAGGGTAGTGCGTCTCGGGCTGTAGGAGTGTATGTAGACCGGCGGCGGCGTTGCCCAGGCTCCCCGTCACCAGCACAACATCACCAACACGAGCGCCGCTTCGCATGAGCGCGCGTCCGCGTTCCACCGTCCCCAGAAGCGTAATATCGATGATAAGCGTCTGATCCGAGCCTGCGATATTGCCGCCGACGATCGCCGTCGCGAACCGCTCGGCCTCCTGGCGCAGGCCGGCGTAGATGCCGTCCAGGATTGCAAGAGGCAGGTGCGGCGGCAAGATCAGCGAGACCAGGGCATAGCGCGGCTCACCGCCCATAGCAGCGATATCGCTCAAGTTGACCGCCAGCGCCTTGCGCCCGATCTGCTCGGGACTGGAGAACGATAACGTAAAATGGACCCCCTCGACCTGGCTATCGCAGGTCGCAAGTAGCAATGGATCGGCACCGTTCAGATCGAGGAGCGCGCAATCGTCGCCCACTCCCAGAGGAACGTCCGGGCTTGTCGGGAGATGCCGGGTGAGGCGCGCAATCAGATCGAACTCACCCGGCAACGGACTATCCATAACATCCCTCAGCACATTTCATCAGCGGGTCAGCAGGCGTTCGGCCTCGACATATGTCGGATCATCCTCAATAAATCCTAGACGATGATAGAGATTGACCGCCGGAATGCCGAGCGTCACGTAGAGCAGCACAGTCGAGTAATTCAACTCCTGCAGGCGGCGCATCGCCTTCAGCGCGAGATGCTGGCCCAGGCCGACATGACGGAACGAAGGCGCGACGGCCATATGACGGATACAGGGAATGCCACGCTCAAGATGTATGAGAATAGCGCCGGCGATATGAAAGCGATCCAGACTGTGCTCGACCACGAAGCAGGCCTCGGGGATGAAGGGGCCAAAGCGTCCCTCCTGGATAGCACGAACCTCCGCGCGCCAGCTCGCCACATCGGCATGCAGATTATCGGGACCGTTCGCGTAAGCGCGCTGCAACAGAATGCCAACCTGCTCGGATTCACTGGAGGCGAGTTGGCGCACGCGAAGGGAATCGGGCAGAGGAAATTGCGGCATAAACAGATTCGTCGGCGCAGTCATCCCCGTGCGCCGGCGCTTCTCCTGAAAACCAGCGGAGGCAAACGAAGCGATATAGGCGGCAGGATAGGTCGCCTTGAGGTGGCGGGCCTCCAGGGCAGCCGCGCGCACAAGCGCCTCCGACACCACCTGCGCCGCGACGCTTCCCCCCGCCTCGGGCAGCAGGACCAGGCCATCCAGTTGAGCAGTATTGCCTTGCAGAAAGAAACGCAGACGGCCAATAGGGGCATCATCGCGCCAGAGCAGATAGCGCTGCGCCTGCATCTCGGGACTTTCCTCTTTGTAGCGTGCGATCTGCGCATCCTCAGGTTCAAAATGGAGCTGATCGGCACTGCGTCGTGTCACCGAGACCCAGATAGCGGCATCCTCGGAGCGGGCCTGCCGCCACTCTACAACATTACGTGTCGTTTCAGGTTCAAGCATGGAGGCACCTCATGGTGGGGAATCTATTGCGTACGAGCACGAGCACATACATACCGGCGGACTCAAACACGTCAGCGCGTTATAGTAAAGTATAGCAAGTCACGGGCAGGTACGACAAGTGGGAAGCGAGAAGATCTATATGGTCATGATCTATTGCGAGAGAGAAACGCCTATGCTATGCTATGCGCACGTCATACAGGAGAAAAAAGCAAGCGTATGGAATTACTCGTAGCAACGTTAGCCTACACCACAACGGGCAGAGACGCAGACGTCCTCGCGCGTATCCGCCTGATCGCCGACACCGTGCGCATCGCGCCGGGGCTGGTCACCTCGCGCTTCTATCGCAGCCGGGGAAAAGATACCTACTACCTCATGCTCACAACATGGGATGACGACGAAAGCTGGCAAAGGGCGCAGGAAAAGTACGGGCCGAAGCAGCTCCTCACCGGGTTGGCGACAGAGCTACTGGCCGCCGCGCCCGAACAATGGCTCATGCGCTACCTCTGGGGCTACAGCCGTCCAGCGGCCAACCCGGTCCTGGCAGCGGCGCACCTGGCGCACATTCGTAAGGAGCAGGCGGAATACGCGGAACTGGGCTGGATCGAGAAACTGCGGCAGCAGGCGGTCCAATCGACGCTCGCATTCGCCTTTCTAGCGCGCGGCATGCAGGAGGAGACATTCGCCGTCAGCCGAGCCGCAGCCAGGGGCAAAACGGGCACCACACAGAGCTCGCCCTATCCCCAGGGCTCCTTCCTGCTCAACCTCTTTAGCTGGGGCAGCGAAAGTGAGCGCGAAGAGTTCTACGCCGATCCCAATTACCAGGCGATTAATCGCTTTGTAAACAGTACAGGATCGGTACGCGTGCTCTCCCTGGAGCCTATGTAAAGGCAATCAATCTGAAGATGTTTCAGAGACTGGCCGGTCGTAATATTTCTTTAGCTCGGCCTGGAGAAAATTGAAATCAGACCACATCGCGCTGGTGAAGGTATGATATTCACCATCGCAAAGAGGGGCCGGGTGTGCACACTTTCGATGTTGCATCAGGCGGAAGCGCAGCGTATTGCCGGCGACCTCGACCCAGATATGGCGCAACGTATATCCTGTTCCCCATTTGAACAGGACCATAGAATCGTACTCTTCAAAACGACCTCGCCCCTTGAGGAGATTTTTATTAATGCCCTGCAGCATCTCCGCCAACCTGCTTTCGCGCAGGACATGCCTGGCATTCTCGCGTATCGCCTGACGCCTGGCTTCGCGCTCCTTTGCATCCAGCGTATCGCTCTTTGGTTGTATCTCTCTATCTTCCTGACCCGTAGTGACCACCCGCTTTCTATGACACCTTCACAGGTATCATAGCACATCTCTGAAAGAGCATACCATCAAAATGCAGTTGTGAACGCTGCTCACTCGCAGCTAGTGAAAGCGCCTGAGAGGTGGCGCTTTCACTCACACAACTGAATGGCATGCTACTTGAACTCGGCAAGCGCATCCTCTTTCACAAAGTGGAAAATAGTCTGATCAAACTGCCTGCTACGTAGTAGCGGGGGAGAATACGCGAGACGAGAGCAACCGTGGCTGGAAGGGTTCAGTTGCGACGAGAGATAAAACACATTGCCTGGCGTCTGTTTCGCCTGTCGTTTCGCGTCCGCAACGAGCGTGCCGATCTCGTCCATGCTGTAGAGGCGACGGCTATAGCTGCTGACCACCCCAATAGAGAGAGAGACGAGAGGGAACTTATACGGTCGTCCTTTGCGATCGACGCCGCTGATCGTCCCACGCTCCAGATCATCCGCACGATAGAGCAACGCGCTCTCGCGCTTATAATGAGCAATAATGTTGCGGCTGAGGGTATGCGAGCGTTCAGGCGTCGTCACCACCACAAAATCGTCGCCGCCGACATGACCCACGAAATCATCGGCGTTGCCATCCTCGTAGACGATTCGCTGGCAGATATGACCGACCAGAAGGATCATATTATTGCCGGCGAGGAAGCCATAGACATCGTTAAATGCCTTGAAATTATCCAGATCGAGATACAGGATGCTCCATGGATTGACACTGCTCAATTTGCAATCAATGGCACGTTCGAGTTGCAACCCGCCGGGCAAGAGCGTCAAAGGAGAAAGGGAGCACTGCTGGAAGCGGCGCAGCAGAGAGCGAGCGCAGGCCAGCAATTCAGCGGCGACATCAGCAGAGAGCCTGGCGCCCCGGCTGGAATTGACCACATAGTTATCGACGCCAGCCTCCAGCACGCGGACCTTATACGCCACCGAGCTAAGAGCACCGAGGGCTATAATGGGAATATGCATACACTTCGGATGTTCGCGTACCTGCCGTATCACCTCATAACCATTCAGGTGCGGCAGGGTCAGATCAAAAACGATTAGACGAGGTATTTCACGTAATGCAAACTGCACAGCATCATCGCCATTGAGAATCTTAACAGCCTGATATTCTTCACTTCCCAACTCATCATTGAGTAGTCTAGAGATGGAACCCTCATCCTCGACGACTAAAATGCTGGACATGTGTGTTTCTGCCTCTACATTAGACTATTCTACCGTTATACCCTACAAATCCTCCATTTGCCATCAAGCATGGAGTCTGACGAGGTCATACCTCGTCAATTTCGTACAGATACAACAGTACAACGTACAAATGTATTACGCAAGTCGTAATTCGTCATGATAAACGTGGAAACGTAATAGATCACATACGTCGGGTTGCGCACCTGTAGAGTAAGGCATCAAGGTATTTGAGCAACAACGATTAGTCGTACGACAGGCATCATACATATGGCTGGCGACATTCTCCTCCCCGCGAAGAACATCGCCCAGACCGGGACGGCAGGGGAAAAAGGCAGGGGAAAAATAACCGTTTTTGGATCGCCTTCCTTTTTCCCCCTTTATCCTTCCAGCGCCTTCCATTATCTGGGAAGTACTGCGCCGCAAAGGATGCAGGGAACGTTCGTCCTTGTTGACACCAGATACCGTGTAAAACAAAGCAGTTTTACAAATGTTATATTCAGTATAACATCCAGAGAGGCACATGCAAAGGTTTTGTAAAGCAAATTCACATATTTCGTCAAAATTATTCTCTAACTCACAAGACATGACTTTTGGGTCATATGTCACCGGGGACCTCATAGGATTTTCACACAAGAAAGTTGACGCACAGCATTTCCTGGGATAATATAGGAACTGTGTTGCAATCTAAAGGGGAGTGGAGGGGCACAAGCAAAAAGATGGCCTCATCAGCGCAAAGCGAGCGACCGATTACGTTCCATAGTAAAGGGCAACCGGCATTACCGCTGGAAGGGATGCTACACGAGCCTGCACAGGCCGAGTCTGCACCCGTAATCGTTCTCTGCCACCCACAGCCAGCGAGTAGCGACATGAACGACGCGCTCACCGTGGGACTGGCAAGGAGTCTGGCAACCGCGGGCATGATCGCCTTGCGGTTTAACTTTCGTGGCGTTGGCAAGAGTCAGGGGCAGCAGACGGATGGGCGCATGGAGCCGCTCGATCTGGCAGGCGCCCTCGATAAAGCGCTCACACACCCGCGGGCCAATACGTCAAAGGTCTGCGTGATCGGGCATGGATTTGGAGCACACACCGCCCTCCTATACGCCCCTTTCGATGCACGTATACGTACTATCGTTGCCATCAGCTTACCTCTTTTTCGCACGAGCAGCGGTTTTCCACGGCCATTTGAGCGTCCGAAATTGTTTGTCACCGGCGAATTTGACGAGATCTGCCCATTATATAAACTTGAGCCTTTTGTTGAGCAGCAGCAAGGCCCCAAAGGCATCAAGATGATTATTGGAGCGCGCCACCTCATGCGCGGCTATGAGGAGGCAGCGATCAACGCCATTATGAAATATGTGAAGGCGTGGGCAGATATGCCTGGAGTATAAGAAGAATGAAGCCTGATAACCCGATGATCGTGCAAAGTGACCGTACTATTTTGCTCGAAGTAGATCATCCACAGCATGCAGAGGCGCGCGACGCGCTTGCACAGTTCGCAGAACTAGAGAAGTCGCCGGAACATATTCACACCTACCGTCTCTCGCCGCTCTCGCTCTGGAACGCAGCGGCGGGGGGCATGAACGCACAGGAGATCCTGGATCTGCTGACGCGTTACAGCAAGTACACAATCCCCTCCAACATTGGCGCGGATATTCGCGAGTACATCAGTCGTTATGGACGCATCAAGCTGGTGCGCGACGGCGACGCGCTGCTGCTCAAATCAGAGGATGCGGCGCTGATCGCCGAGGTCATGCATCACAAGCGCACGCAGCCCTACCTCATCGGCCAGATCGATCGGCACACCATCCAGGTCGACTCCTCGCGACGCGGGCATATTAAGCAGGCGCTTATTCATATTGGATTTCCCGCCGAAGACCTGGCGGGATATACCGACGGCTCTTCTCTGCCACTGTACCTGCGTCCAGAGACACTGCAGGGCAAGGCATTCGAGCCGCGTGGCTACCAGGACGCGGCCTCAGCGGCGTTTTACGCCGGTGGAGCACCGAGCGGTGGGAGCGGCGTCGTCGTGCTCCCGTGCGGCGCTGGCAAGACCATCGTCGGGCTCGTCACGATGGCATCCGTGCAGAAGGCCACGCTGATCCTCACGCCTAACACAATCGCAGTGCGCCAGTGGATTAATGAGATTATCGACAAAACGAATATTCCTCCTGAGATGGTCGGCGAATACACGGGAGAGCGCAAAGATATCGCGCCTATCACTGTGAGCACCTATCAGATCCTCACCTACCGGCGCAGTGGAGGAGAGAACGGAGAGGACGCCGGGCAAGAATTCTTCCCGCATTTCTCACTCTTTACCAGCTACGACTGGGGACTCATCATCTACGACGAGGTGCACCTGCTCCCGGCCCCCGTTTTCCGCGTCACCGCCGAGATCCAGGCGCGACGGCGTCTGGGATTGACGGCGACCCTGGTGCGCGAGGATGGGCGAGAGGCAGACGTTTTCAGCCTGATCGGGCCAAAGAAATACGATGTCCCCTGGCGCGAACTGGAGCAGCAGGGCTGGATCGCCACGGCGGAATGCCACGAGATCCGCGTCGGGTTGAGCGAGGACGAGCAGATGGCGTACGCTATGGCCGAGGTGCGCGAAAAATACCGTATCGCGGCAGAGACGCCGGCCAAGCTCACCGTTACGCGTCATCTTGTCGAGCGACACCAGGACGACCAGATCCTCATCATCGGGCAATACATCGAGCAATTGAAGCTCCTCGCCGAAGAACTGAACGCGCCGCTGCTGACGGGTCGCACGCCGAACGGGCAGAGGGAGAAGCTCTACGACCAGTTCAGGCGCGGCGAACTCAAGCGGCTCGTCGTCAGCAAGGTCGCCAACTTCGCCATCGACCTGCCCGATGCGAACGTCGCGATCCAGGTATCGGGCACTTTCGGCTCGCGGCAGGAGGAGGCACAGCGGCTCGGGCGTATCCTGCGTCCCAAGAGTGATGGCGGGCTCGCGTACTTTTACTCCCTCGTCACGCGTGACACACGCGATCAAGAGTTTTCGGCTAACCGGCAGCTCTTTTTGACCGAGCAAGGGTATCGTTACATCATCGAAGATGCAGAGGAGCTTTTGGCGCTACGAAGCGAACCATAGTCTTTCCAGCTTCTTGACATGTGCGTAACTGAGTGATACCTTGAGCACTAGAATAGCAACTTAAAAAGAACGCAAGAGGATAGCATGGCAGATAATTTTATTGAGGTAACAGGCGGTGATTTCGCTGAAAAGGTGACGGGCGCGACTCAGACTGTCGTCGTACTATTTTCAGTGCCACAGAGCTCCGCGTGTCAGATACAAGAGCCAGAAATTGCAGCGATCAGCAAGAATTACCAGGGGCGTGTGACCTTCGCCAGGGTCAATGTCGAGGGGCAACAAGGACTTATCGATCAGTACCACATCGATGGATTGCCTACGCTCATCTTCTTCAAGGGCGGTCAGGAGATTCATCGCATCAAAGGCATCATGATGCGTGATAAGCTGAAACGTCAGCTTGAGGGAGT
Source organism: Ktedonobacteraceae bacterium (assembly GCA_034438015.1). Classification (GTDB taxonomy): domain Bacteria; phylum Chloroflexota; class Ktedonobacteria; order Ktedonobacterales; family Ktedonobacteraceae; genus JACDAE01. The sequence continues at coordinate 11,535 of DAOTTD010000245.1, forward strand.
TCTGCTGGCGAGCTAACGGGCACCCACTTTTTTCGGTACTGGCCTGCCTCTCCATATATCTAAACGACTCTGGCACAGTGGTAAACCCTTTGCAATGAGCGCATTGCCTATTGGTTTGCAGGTGTATAATGGTGCTGAAAGCTAGCTGAAAGTAGCGATGACCATACTGCAACATCAGCCTATCACCTTATCCATTTTTCTACAACAATGACACAAAAATATAGAATGAAAGAGGAACCTTCTACATGTCCATAATCGTAGAAAATAGTGTGTTTCGGCTTTTTGGGAAAATACAACATTACTCCTGGGGTGGCTATAACTTTATCCCCGCACTGCTTGGGCTGCGACCTGAACCAGGTACGACGTATGCAGAATACTGGATGGGGGCGCACGAGAAGACGCCCTCCGAGATCGTTCAAAACGACGGAACCACCAGGCCATTGGATATAGTGATTAAGGAACAGCCTGAAATGGTTTTAGGGCAGCACGTCGCCCGGCAATATGGTCGGCTCCCGTACCTTTTTAAGGTACTGGACGTGCGAGAAATGCTTTCGGTGCAGGTACACCCTGACCAAGCTGAGGCTGAGGTGGGCTTTGCGCAGGAAAACATGCTGGGCATCCCCCTGACTGCTCCTGAAAGGAACTATAAGGACAATAATCACAAGCCCGAACTCCAGCTTGCATTGAGCGATTTCTGGCTGTTACATGCATTTCGTACTGAAGACCAGATACACGAGATCCTCAACGAGATTCCCGAATTTCATATCCTGCTGCCTACATTTACGCACTATGGATATCAAGCACTCTATAAACATATCATGGAGATGCCCCTCGACAGGGTCGTCTCCATATTAGATCCCCTGGCACACCGTATTCTTCAGCAGTATGAGGCTGGCGCACTAGAGAAATCTTCTCCCGATTACTGGGCAGCAAAAGCAATCAAGAATAGGCCAGAAGATACCTTTGATAGAGGCATCTTCTCAATCTACCTTTTCAATCTCCTCAAATTAGAGCCAGGGACCGCAATCTTTCAAGATGCTGGCATACCGCATGCCGCCCTTGAAGGCCAGGCCATAGAGATCATGGCAAACTCTGATAACGTCATACGCGGAGGCTTAACGCCCAAACACGTCGACGTTCCACAACTGCTCAAACTGATCACATTTCGTGGCATTACACCTGAGATCGTGGAAGGTAAAGCGGAAAGCAATCCTCACGAGTTTTTCTACAGGTCTCCCAGTCGCGAATTCTGTCTCAGCAAGATAGAGATGAAAAAAAGAGATCGCTATGAAAACATGAGCTACTCGACCGAGATCATGCTGATGTATAGTGGCGAAACTATGCTCAGTACCATCGACAGGGATATGGTGGCAAAAAAGGGAGAGAGTATACTTATTCCTGCTGGGAAAGACTACCGATTGCGAGCCCTATCAGATGATGTGGTGATCTTCAAAGCGTTCATTCCAACCATTTGATGTGAAAGGGATGAGGAGGATAGCGCTCGAAAAACGCGTCGTAGTTATTCGCGCCTGCGCTTGCGGCGCTCCTCCTCCAGATCGGTGATCGTGCCTTCGATAACGTTGTCTTCGCTCTCGGCCTCGTTAGCAAAGGGATATGCCGGGCGACGAGCGGAGAAGCCCCGCTGTACCCGATTCACATCCGAAATCACCTGCGAGACCGCCGTGCCGACGTTCAGGAAGAGCGTCACCACGTAGAGCGCCAGCCAGACCGCGAGGCCGACCAGCAGCGTCACCACGCCCGCAACGATCCCCGAAAGCGCGCCACTGTTCCAATTGAGTATCGTCTCGATGACCACCATAGCGATAATGGGGAGCCAGAAAAAGCTCACCAGCACCTTCAGCAGCCAGAACATGAACCAGAACAGGCCCTTGACCGGGTCCGTAGGCATATCCCACGGTGGAATAAGATTTCTCTTCCGTCTATTTTTAAACACAGCAGTCCTTCTTTGCACCTTGTTGCCGCGTATGTGATACATGTATTGTATCAGTCTACTATTACTTACGCTAGTGGGTAAGTGCAGGTTCTACATAATTTTGTGATGTGTAGGTGTATGCTGAAGAAAGCTGAGAGAAGAGAAGGCGGCTCTTTAAAAAGGAGTATCCTCTGATAATCGTTATCAGAGGATATCCTGGTTCAGCTCAAAATGCGCCTGACGGCCTCGATCGTCGGTTGTATCACGACCCCGCTCGCCTCTTGAGGAATACCCGTCTTGCTATCCTTGAGCAGGTTGCCGGTGAGCACACCGACAACATGTTCGTCGCGCCTGATCACGCCTTGCGCGACCAGCTTGCGTATGCCAGCGAGCGTGGCGGCGGAGGCTGGCTCGCAGCCGATGCCCGCGCGATCGATAACGGCCTTAGCGGCGAGAATCTCATCGTCACTGACCGACTCCACGATACCGTCGGACTCCTCGATGACGCGACGGGCACGCGTGAAGCTGACAGGATTGCCGATCTTGATGGCGGTAGCCACCGTCTCGGCCTGTACGGACTCGCGCGTCGCGAAGCCCCGCTTGAAACTGCGATAGAAAGGATTGGCGCCCTCGGCCTGGATGGATGCGAAGCGCGGCATATGGCTGATCAGTGAGAGCTCGTACGCCTGGCGGAAGGCTTTCCCGATAGCCGAGGTATTGCCCAGGTTGCCAGCCGGGAGGACGAGCCAGTCGGGCGCCTGCCAGTCGAGCTGCTGTAGAATCTCAAAGCCGATCGCCTTCTGGCCCTCAATGCGGAAGGGATTGAGTGAGTTGAGCAGGTAGATACCCAGTTCTTCGCAGACCTGTTCGACCAGGTGCATAGCATCATCGAAATCGCCCGCGATCTGTATCGTCTCGGCGCCGTAGGCCAGGGACTGCGCCAGCTTGCCGCCCGCGACATTGCCGGCGGGAAGGAAGACGATGCCACGCATGCCGGCCTGGGCAGCGTAGGAGGCAAGGGACGCCGAGGTATTCCCGGTTGATGCACAGGCCACCGCTGTTGAACCCAGCATACGGGCCATGGTGACGCCCACCGTCATGCCGCGATCCTTGAAGCTGCCGGTGGGATTCTCGCCCTCATGCTTTATGTAGAAGCGTTCGAGCCCCGCGTAGAGGCCAATCTGGCGGTGTCCGCTACGGCTGGCGCTGCAGTTCTCGATGCCAACGGGATAGAGGCTGGTGTTGCCCTCTGGTCGGCTGACGATAGAGGCGTCGGGCGCGGGCAGGATCAGCTCGCGATAGCGCCAGACGCCGCTGTAATCGAGCAGCACCCTGTCCATGGCGATGGACCAGATGGGAGACGTCGCGGCGCGCTCGTCGAAGAGCTGTCGCCAGCCGGCACCAGCCGGCAGTGTGTCATCGGCCCACGCAGCGGGAAGGCGCGGACTCATCTCGACATCCAGCACTCCTCCGCAATCGCAACGGTAGCGCGGCTGCCCGGCCTCAAGCGCTGGATACAGGGCCGAGCATTCGACACAACGTAACGAGACAGCAGACAGGGCAGCCGCTACAGTGGGAGCAAGCTGAGAGCGATTATTCTCCTCGCCCGCCCCCTGACCGGGCTGGAGACCAGTAGAATTGATCGCCATAGCGCGCGCTAACTTCCTTTCGTATACGGCCACGCGATGTTTTCAGCACGCGCGCACCATTCTGATCCGCCCGTAGCACCCTGCCGGTGCCCTTTACACCGGCGGCACGAGCGGCTTCTTGCATTGCCTGTAGCACTTCGTTAAACCGGGAGCCAGCTAAGGCAATGAGGGATGAACCTCCACCAGAAAGGCTAGCACCATACGCTCCGGCAGCAATGGCGGCCTGAATAATATCGGGCATCGCGGGAAAAAGCACCTGGCGATAGGGCTGGTGCAGACGGTCCTGCATCGCCTCGCCGATTTCCTCGTAGCGTCCCGTCTGCAAAGCCGTCAGCAGCAGGGCCACACGCCCGGTGTTAAACGTTACATCGGCCTTGGGATAGCTGGCAGGCAGGAGCTTACGCCCCGCCACCGTATCCATAGGGAACGAAGGGGTAAAGATGACCGCCCTGATAGCGTCTGGGAAAGGCGTTTTAATGGCGTGAATTTTTCCGTCGAGGTGTGTGGTAGCAACCAGGCCACCCAGGAGCGCGGGAGCAACATTATCGGGATGGTTGCCCGCCTCGATCTCCACGGCGAGGCCCAGCAGCTCCTCTTTCGGCAGAGATAGACCTTGCAGGCGCAACAGCTCATTAGCGGCAACCAGCCCTCCTACGACAGCCGTTGCGCTGCTCCCCAGGCCGCAGCCCGGTGGAACATTGATCGACATATGGATACGCACGGCGGGTAAAGGAGCTTGCAGGCGTTCAAAGAGCAGAACAAAAGACCGGAAAAACAGATTATCCGGCCCGGTGGAGAGATCCTTGCCCAGTTCTCCCTTGACCGTAATAGACGGATGCAAGGGATCGTCCCCGCTTTCCACCACCTCGAAACGATTGTACAGTTGCAGTGCCAGCCCCAGGCTGTCAAAGCCCGGACCTAAGTTAGCCGACGTTGCTGGCGTTAAGACGGTTGCTGAGGCAGGTAATACCAGTGCCATCTGCGGCTACCTGCCTTTCTGATGAAGGGTACATCATTCTTCCTTTCACATTAACTACAACTAGTGTAGCATATTTCAGATAGCGGCGGGGGTCTCCATGCCGCTTTCGACAATGTAAATCAGGTCCGAATCGCTGACGTATTTTTTCTGATCGGCCATGACGACAAAGCGCCGGTAGGCATTTTTGAGCTCCTCGGCGCTGAGCTTGTGACCGAGCTCGCGCAGACGGGCGTCCAGGCCATGACGACCGGAATGTTTGCCCAGGATCAGGCGTGTATTCGTCCAGCCAACCGATTGCGGCGTCATGATCTCGTAGGTCAGGCGATTCTTTAAGACGCCGTCCTGGTGAATGCCAGCTTCGTGGGCAAAGGCGTTCGCACCTACCACCGCTTTGTTCGGCTGCACAGGAATGCTGGTCAGGCGGCTTACGAGCTGACTGGTCGCCAGGAGTTCCTGTGTATGAATGCGCGTATCGACGTTGCCAAAGGACTCGGAGCGTGTGTGCAGGGCCATCACGACCTCTTCGATAGCGGTATTGCCCGCACGCTCGCCCAGACCATTGATGGTTACCTCCACCTGGCGCGCGCCCGCTTTGATTGCGGCCAACGTATTCGCCGTCGCCATGCCCAGGTCATCATGGCAGTGAGCGCTCATCGTTACGTCCTCAATGCCGGGGACGCGCTCGCGCAGGTAGCGGAAAAGGGCCTCATACTCCTGGGGCAGGGCGTAACCAACGGTATCGGGCACATTGATCGTTGTCGCGCCCGACTTGATCGCCGTGGTAAAGACACGACAGAGATAATCCCAATCGCTGCGCGTCGCATCCTCCGCCGAGAACTCGACCGTCGGGCAGAGATTGCGGGCGTACGCGACCATCGCCCTGACCTGTTGCAGAGCCTCCTCGCAGCTCATCTTCAACTTGTGCTGCAGGTGTATTTCAGAGGTCGCAAGAAACACATGGATTACTGGCTGTTCGGCCTCGCGAACGGCCTCCCAGGCGGCGTCGATATCGGTTGTATTGGCGCGAGCCAGTCCAGCGACCGCAACGCCGCGAAGCCGCTGAGCAATCTCTCTCACTGACGCAAGGTCGCCGGGCGAGGCGGCGGGAAAGCCGGCCTCAATGATATCCACATTGAGACGTGTAAGCTGGTCCGCAACCTGCAATTTCTCCTCAAGAGTCATTGTAGCACCGGGCGACTGTTCACCATCACGCAACGTCGTATCAAAAATTTTTACTACCGCAGGGTCTCCCATGGTTTTGATCCTCCTTAGTAACCAGTCGAGGGTATGTTGGGCGACCATCCTGGCCGCCCCGGTCGCCTACTTCGCAGCCTCGGCCTTTGAACCGGCTGCATTGGATGTGTTCGCACTCTGCTCAGACTTCTTCTGCGCCGGGTTCAGCCACGGCATCATAGCGCGGAGCTCTTTACCGACCTGCTCGATCTGGTGCTGAGCGCCGGCGCGCCGCATCGCCAGGAAAGAGGGGCGCCCCGCCTGATTCTCTGCGATCCAGCGCGTCGCAAAGGTGCCGTTCTGGATCTCTTGCAAAACCTGGCGCATTTCGTCGCGCACGTGTTGATCGACGATACGCGGGCCGGAAACATAGTCGCCATACTCGGCGGTGTCGCTGATAGAGTAGCGCATGTAGCTCATGCCACCCTGATACATCAGATCGACGATCAGCTTCACCTCGTGCATGCACTCGAAGTACGCGATCTCCGGCTGATAGCCAGCCTCGACGAGCGTCTCGAAGCCATTGCGGATCAGCGAGGTCAAGCCGCCGCAGAGCACAACCTGTTCGCCGAAGAGGTCGGTCTCCGTCTCCTCGGGGATCGTTGTGCGCAGGACGCCCGCGCGGGTACTGCCGATCGCGCGCGCATAGGCCAGGGTCAAGGCCTCGGCCTCGCCGGTCGCATCCTGGTGGACCGCCCACACGGCAGGCACGCCGACGCCCTCGACGTAGAGGCGACGTAGCATATGGCCGGGACCTTTGGGTGCGACCATAGCGACATCTACATCGGCGGGCGGCACGATCTGCGAGTAGTGCAGGCTGAAGCCGTGCGCCGTCATCAACATCTTACCGGGTGCCAGGGCAGGCCGAATATCGCGCTCAAATACCTCGCGATGATGCTGATCAGGGATAAGAATCATGATTACATCAGCCTGCTGCGCGGCATCAGCGGGAGAGAGCACGCGCAGGCCATCGGCCTCGGCCTTCTCGCGGCTCTTGCTGGCGGCGGGAAGGCCGACCACTACATCGCAGCCACTATCGCGCATGTTCAGCGCATGGGCGTGGCCCTGGCTGCCATAGCCGATCACGGCGATACGTTTCTGTTGAATACGCTCAAGATTTGCATCTGCATCGTAATAGACATTTGCCATATTTTATCACTCCTCGGGCGGGCTTATCAATCGCGCCCCTACAATGGATGTGGGGATGCGGGCTTATCAATCGCGCCCCTACATTTTTATGATTGTGTACGTCTTAAAATAGGGAGCACAATGATGTGTGCTCATCATCTCAGGCTTCGTCGGTTCCGCGCGTCAGCGCTGCGCGGCCAGAGCGGGCAATCTCACGAACGCCATATTCTTGCAACGAGCTCACCAGCCTCTCGATCTTCTCTTCGCTGCCGGTCACCTCTAAGATGACTGTATGTGGCGCAATATCGACAGCATGAGCGCCAAAGTGATGACCAAGTTCAACGATAGCGTTCAACTTTTCTGGCGTGCTGTCTACTTTGATCAGAGCAAGCTCTCGTGTAATGGCGAGCTGTGAAGTCACATTCAGCACATTGCGTACATCGAAGATTTTGCGCAGTTGCTCTATGAGATGCTCAATGCCCACTTCAGAGTCATTCACAGCGACTGTGACGCGCACAACGTTCGGCTGTTCGCTACGGCCAAAGACCAGCGTCTGCATGTTTGCACGCCGCCGGCGCATGAGGCCGACCACGCGATCAACCGCGCCGGGCCGGTCCTCGACCAGGACGACCAACGTATGGGGCCGTTCGGTGCCCTGAGCAGTACTCGACTGCCCTGAGCGCCCTGTGGGAGTAGCAATATCGGTCATCACGCGCGCTCCTCCCTTGTCTCCTGGATCATATTCGTGATGGGTGAGCCAGGAGCGACCATCGGGTAGACATTGGCCTCCGGCTCGATTCTAAAATCGATGATGACCGTGCCTTCAATCTCCATGGCACGCTTGATGGTCTCCGCCACATCCTCGCACCTGGTTACGCAAATGCCGGTATGGCCGTATGCGTCGGCCAGCTTCACGTAATCGGGACCGGTGATAGGCGTCTCAGAGTAGTTGCGCGCGTGGAAGAACTGCTGCCACTGGCGGACCATACCCAGGTACCCATTATTCATTATAGCGACCTTCAAAGGAACGCCCAACTGTTGCAGTGTCGCCAGTTCCTGAATGTTCATCTGGATACCGCCATCCCCAGCCACGACCCATACAGGGGCATCGGGAATGCCCATCTTGACGCCCATCGCCGCCGGAAGCGCAAAGCCCATCGTACCCAGACCGCCAGAGGTGATATGGCTATTGAGGCGCGTCCAGGTATAATGGCGCGCGGTCCACATCTGATGCTGCCCGACATCGGAGACCACAATCGCCTCGCCATCAGTGGCCTCGCGGATCGCCGTGAGAATACCAATGGGATCGGGCGCGCCTTCGCTCTGGCGTACCGGCTGCCGCCCCTCATTCTCCGCCTGCCAGGAACGGACCTCGCCGAGCCAGGCAGACTTATTACCCGGCCTGACTGCCTCGGTCAGAGCGGCCAGCGCGACCTTCGCATCAGAGATGATCGGCACGGCTGCAACCTTCACCTTATGCATCTCGGAAGGATCGATGTCGATATGAATGAAGCGCGCCTTCGGAGCAAAGCCATCGACCTTGCCCGTCACACGGTCATCGAAGCGCAGGCCGACGCCGATGATCAGATCGGCGTCACCGATGGCCTGATTGACGTGCGCGGGCCCGTGCATGCCCGGCATGCCCAGGTGCAAAGGATGTGTATCGGGAAAGGCGCTCAGGCCCAGTAGCGTCGTGATCACAGGAATCGTCGTTTTTTCGGCAAACGCTCTTAGCTCGGCGTACGCGTTCGATAGGATGACGCCATGTCCAGCCATAATTAACGGGCGCTGCGCATCAGCAATGAGCAAGGCAGCCTTTGTCAGGGCCGAGGGTGTGGGACGCGGCGCATCAGCGCACCCTGAGAGCAGATATTCTTCCGACGTCACATGGGCCGTTGGATCATAGCTCGCCTTGAGCTGCAGCACATCCTTCGGAACATCGACCAGGACGGGGCCGGGGCGACCAGAGCGAGCGACGCGAAACGCCTCGTGCACCACTTCCGCGAGCTCCTCCGTGCTGCGCACCAGGAAATTATGTTTCGTTATCGGCTGCGTGACACCCAGGACGTCCGTTTCCTGAAAGGCATCGCGTCCGATGAAGGGGCGGGCCACCTGTCCAGTAATCGCCACGATCGGCGTCGAGTCCATGAACGCCGTCGCCAGGCCAGTCACCAGATTGGTCGCGCCGGGTCCGCTCGTCGCCACGCAGACACCGACCTTGCCGGTCGCGCGCGCATAGCCATCGGCGGCGTGGGCGGCGGCCTGCTCGTGCCTCACCAGGATGTGGTGCAACGATGGGTACGACGTTAGCGCGTCGTAGAAAGGCATGATCGCGCCGCCAGGATAACCGTAGAGCAGCTCTACACCTTCGCGCACCAGAGCCTCACAGAGAATCTGACTTCCCGAGAGTTCAAGAATGTCATTCTGTTGCGCCATTTGCGTGGTGGTGTTCGGCTGTTGAATAATCTTCGTAGCGATTGCCATAATTCCTCCTGGATACAATAACTAACAAAAATAGGACCTCCCAGACTGGGAGGTCCCTGTTCGGTTACCTTCTTTGGATCGGGTTGCGTCGTTGCTCCCGTTAATCTCCCTGTGTCTTGCTTGCGTTTAGCCCTATTCCATGCCCTACCAGACTCTCAAGGCTAATGAGTCCGGTAAGGCCGGTAAGGAGGAGGCTAATAAGTACCACAAGGATTACAAGGAGAAGGGAGCATACAAGCAGTACCACTACAAACAAAAAGACCGACGCTAATACGTCGGTCCTGATAATGGTGGCACTGGCGGCAGAAGCAGCGGCGCCCATGCACATACATGCTGCGAACATAGGCTGAGAGGCAGGCATACGCTCTGCACGATGGTGACGTGCAGTAGATGTATTTTGAGATGCGTATGACAGTGCCAGCATTGCTCTACTCCGATAACAGTTCTCAAATAAGAGAATAATTTCTGAGGACGGTCCCTGTTACAGACGCTACCACAGCAACCTCGCTGGAGCATCTGTAACACAGTTGTCCGATGTGACTGAGGATACATCACCCACCAAATGTTTGTCAACCCTCTCTAAGGATTCCTGGCTTATTTTGGAGAAAGCATACACGAATAGGGAGATTGCTATGGATATAAGTCACATAATGATCGCATGTGTTCTAGCTGAACGTTTAGGAGGGATTATCGCATCATGGCAGACAAAAGGGGGAAGAGTTTGTAAAGAGAGGTGCCGATATGTTAGGATAGGCGTGGCAATACATCTAGATATTCGATACTAAGGAGTGCATTTTCTTATGGTTTCTCTACTAAAGCGACTATTCGGCATGCGTATTATCCGTTACGGACTGGTAGGTGGTGTGGGTATTCCCGTCAACGACCTGGCGCTATTATTCTTTATGAGCATCATGGGAGGGTTCTATCCCCTGGCGTCGGCCTGTGCGTTCGAGGTCAGCACGACGATTAGTTTTGTGCTCAACCAGCTCTTCACCTATAGTGATCAGCGGCAACATCTTAGCGGCTGGGGCTGGGTCAGGCGAGCGGGGAAGGCGCAGTTAACCAGTCTATCGGCGCTACTGCTCTCATACGTCGCAGCCCTGGCGCTGGTCAAATTTTTCCACGTCAACTACTATGTCGCCAACCCGGTTGGTATTATCGTGGCCTTTTTCTATAATTTCTTCATCTCGAAGAAGCTGGTCTTCCGACCGACGGTTGCGGCGGAAGCATTGAGCGTAGAGAGTAATACTACAGCATATCCAGAACCTCACTGCCAAAAGTCTTAATATGGAAACGAATAGCGGACACCACATCTGCCAGAGCTTCCTCATACGTATCACACAGACGCTCCAGGAAGCTCCGCGTTTTCAAACCGGGGAGGAATGGCGCATTCCTTGTTTAGGGCTCGGGCCTGGGAGACCGCCGTCTATTGACACACTTTCTCAAACGTGCTAGACTCAATGTATGAAACAAACGATGCTCTTGAAGCTTGCTCCAACCGAAGACCAGCACCGCGCCTTGCTGGAAACCATGCACGCCTTCAATGTTGCGTGTGACTACATTGCGGCTCAGGCGTACGCGGCGCAGGTTGCCAACAAGTTCGAATTGCAGAAGATGACCTATGGCACCTTGCGCGCCATCTATCATCTGCCTGCACAACTGGCGATTCGCGCGATCAGCAAAACGACGGAAGCCTACAAGCGCGACAAGAGCACTCAACCATCCTTCCGACCGCTTGGAGCCATTGTCTATGATGAGCGGGTCATGTCCTTCAAGGGGCTCAATACCGTCTCGCTGCTGACGCTTTCCGGTCGGGTTCTGGTGCCGTTCCGCATCGGTGGCTATCAAGAGTCCCGTCTCGATCAGATCAAGGGGCAAGCCGATTTGCTCATACGTCACGGTACCTTCTTTCTTGCCGTGACGCTGGACGTTCCTGAACCCA
>DAOTTD010000246.1:0-14362 GCA_034438015.1 Ktedonobacteraceae bacterium
AGGTCACTGTTCAGGTAGTTGAACAGGCCACAAGCCAAAACTTCGGCTCTCCCGCTGCTTTCACCAGTATATCCTCCTGAGAGATTGCCTTTCAGGGGACTACACTCAAACTATTATATGAGCCAAATTGGTATCAAAAAGCCATGTTCAAAGAACAGCGGTACAGCCACACAAGAGGCGTCAGGGGTATTTGAACCTTGCCTTAACTTCAGAGTATGTTTAACGCTTCTTCATGGGCAGCCCTTGACAACAATCGTTGATAGCAACGCCGCCAGACACCAGTTCATTTCGATTCACTTCTATAAAAGATACCCTTCCCCGAATTCGCACTCAGGATAGACGATTATAACATGGAGTAGATGAGAGAAAACGAATTTGTAAACCGCCGGTCATACAGTGACTTATCATAGCCTTCACACTATCAAACAGTTCCACTTTGTAGAGAACCTCACATAACGACCAACGCGATTCGGCAGAGGCAAAATGGCAGAGCGATTTTGCTTCGTCCCGATGCGCACAAGCGCTCAACCCGACGAAAAATGCAACCGACACCGGCCCAGAAAACCCGCAACAGCAAGGAAACAGCGTCTCCTTCCCGTTGCAGATCCCTCGTTGGGCTATCCTCTCCAGCCATCCTACCCTACGCACTCACTCCTCCCGCGTACAGCAAAATTGACAGCAGAGACGACAGTCAACCAGTGGAAACGAGCTATTTCCATAGACAGCCGGCCAGCGTTTTGAGCTCAGGATAGATGTCCGTAGAGCCCGGTAGACGGGAAGAACCGAGTCGTGGGTTCGAATCCCACCTCCTCCGTTCTCCCCTCATCACACTTGCGGAACGACCATCGATTTGATGTTGGTCGGATCTTGCTTCGTGGCCTGCAGGGCCTGCTCCGCCGCCTCCAATGGATAGCGACCAGTGATAAGCGAGCGGACCTCGACGCGACCGGCGGCCACGAGGGCAATGGCATCGGCATAGGTATTTGCGTAACGGAACGTCCCGGTCAGGGTGATCTCCCGGTTCTGGATAAAAGACATGGGCACGCTCAACTCCTCACCGGGATTCATGCCGACGGCAACCGCCATACCCACGGGGCGCAGCGAGCGGATGCCATCTCTCAATGCGCTCTGGTTGCCCGAACATTCGAGCAGCACATCGGCCTGGACGCCTGCCTGCGCGAGCGGCTGGTCAGCGACGTTGATGCTGTGGGTCGCGCCGAGTTGGCGCGCTATCGCCAGCCGCTGCGGAGAAACGTCGGTGATGGTGACTACCGCGACACCTAATGCAAAGGCGACCTTCATGGCGAGCATACCAACCGGTCCGGCACCCGTAATCAGCACGTGATCACCGCCGCGCAGCCTTGCCTTGCGACACGCCCACAGGCCGACGGAGAGCGGTTCGATCATCGCGCCCTCTTCATTGGAGAGGCTATCTGGGAGAGTGTAGGCGAATTGCTCGGGGACGGTAACATAGTTGGCGAAGGCGCCGTCGATGGGCGGCGTGCCAAAGAAACGCACGTTTGGGCAGAGATTGTAGTGTCCGGTGCGACACTGTTCGCATACGCCGTCCGGAATGCCCGGCTCAATCGCCACGCGCTCACCGATTCTGTTCTGGTTCACGTTCGCCCCGACGGCCACAATCACCCCGGCGGACTCGTGCCCGAGGATGAGCGGTTGACGCACGACATAGGTGCCGATCCTCCCATGCTCGTAGTAGTGGACATCGGACCCGCAGACCCCGACTGCTTTGACCTCGACCATGGCATCGTCTGGGCCAACATCTGGCATGGGCCTCTCTTCCAGACGAACATCGTGCACGGCGTACAGCACTGCTGCTTGATTTTTCATCGATGTATCTCCTTTGGCACTCATGACATGATAGGCTATGTCATGGCTACTTTCCCTGTTTTCTCCTGCTATCAAAAAGCCGGTACGCTTCTTAAACGATAGATGATCGCTCTACCGTCTTCGGTCAAACATCGCACTCCGGGACCGACACACTCAATGATACCACACGCTCATGGCCGCTAATCAGCATCTGACTTAAGAGATACGTACAAAAATGAATCGCGCCATGTCGTCTTTGGCGTCAAGTTCTTACGCGACATGATCCAGCACGATACTAACGCCGCCAGAACTGTCCGTGCCACCATCGAAAAATACGCTCCCACCGCCCTCAAAGCGATCACGCCGGCGGACGACCTCATCTCCAATATTCTCTCGCAGCTGGGCGATCCCTGGCTGACGCCGCGCTACGCCCAGGATTCGCTGCGGAAGAAACTGAATGTGTGCAAACTTGCTCTCTTTGAGTAGGTTTTATATACTTGTTGTTTCTACTTGCACCTTTCCTTCTTTTCGCTCTTTCTTTGCCAACGTAAGAAGCAACTCTTGATACCGTTCGGCCATTATCTCCCAGCGATAGGGAATGTAGTCCTTTGCAGCCTCATCAACCATGCTCTGGCGTTTCTCTGGATGTTGATAGAGCTCAATAATTGCCGCGGCAAAACTATCTACGTTGTCTGGTTCGCAAAGCATAATCGCTTCTGGCCTGAACATCGAGCGCATGCCGGGAGTATCGGATACGATCATTGGACGACGCATCCAGGCATATTCATATGCTTTTGTCGGCAAGAGCAGGTCCATGAAGCCATCGGACGGGTAAGGAATAATACCAACATCGCCATGGAGCAAGAAATCGTTCAGTTCATCGCCGGGAGGGCACACATCAGAGAAGATAACGTGCTCACCCATTCCTAGATCCTGGGCTAAAAGCTTCACGGAAGGAATGGCCTCGCCTCGTCCTTTAACGTCCAGGCGTATATATGGCGCGACCTGTCGGGCCTTTGCCACCGCCCTGACTACTACGTCCAGCCTGCTCCGCGCTGCTACGGTGCCGTGATACATGACAATCAATGGGTGTTCCTCGCTGGGAACTTCCGTTGAGATCGCAGTTCTCCGCGAAGCCTGGAATAAGCGGGGATCAGTGCTATTGAGTATAATGGTAATTTTTCGCGCTGGAACTCCTCGCTTGAGCAGCAATTGTTCGAAGGGCCAGCCAACGGTGATAATATGGTCCGCAAATAGCACTGAAATGCGCTCCTGCCATGTAGCCAGAAGTACAACAAGTCTTCGTAGCTTTCCTTTTGCCTTCACCGCCATAAGTTCAGGGGAAACGTCCTGTATCTCCAGAACGACCTTTGCCCCCAGTAACTTCGGGATGAGCGCCGCAAAAACAAGGAAATCCGGCATGTTATGGACATGGATCACGTCATATTTATGCTTGAGATGCAGTTGCGTCACTTTGATTCCTGCTCTCACAAGAAAAATTATCCATTCCAGGACTGTGAACGGCAACGAACGACCAAAGCTGCGAGACATCGGAATGCGATGAACCTGCACTCCATCACATACTTCCTCTATGCCCTGACCTGGCTTGCGTGTACAGATGACTTCCGAAATATACCCGGCGCTGGCAGCAGCCTCAGCGGTCCGGCGCACAAGCACATCGAAGGGATACCAATCAAAAGTAATTGCACAAACACGAAGCGAAGGCATGGAACTTTAACCTCTTTCAAATTATATGCATTCTCTATTTAAGAATTACTGTAACTGTTCAGGTCCCCTCGCCGCCTGCGGCGGCTCGCCCGTTTATGTGTGGGTGGCAATCTCGCCACCCACACATAAACGCTTGTGAAGCGCCTTTGGCGCTGATGAGTCCTGATCATTTAAGAGAGCGTACGTACGGTACGTACCCACTCCTGGTTATGCTTGCGACTCCTGCTGAGCACGAGATAGACCCAGAGCTTCCAGAGCATAAACCACGGCGCATGCATAAGCGCTCGATATACCGCCCAGGGAGCGCGTAGCAAGTACAGCGCAGTGGCGATGTAACAGACAATGCCGCCAAGAAGGAGCAGACCGAACACAACCTGGGGTAGCGACCCCAGAAACAGAGACGCAGCAAAGACAAACAGGCAGGACGCAACTATGGTGGACAGAGGCGGCGTAAGTAACTCCATCATGGCCTCGATCTGGACGAAGCTCCTTGCACGCAGACCCCCTCTCAGAAGCTGCCAGGCGGTACGCCATTGCGATTCCTGGGGATCTACCGCCTCCCAGCGTACGTCCTGGGTGCGCATCTGAGCAAAGGTGATCGGCATCTGCGCGCGCACTATGGCCCCCGGTACGTAGTGCACGCGCTCTCCCTGTTGGATCAACGTGAGATAGTACTGGTAATCCTCTGCGATCCCGAATGCCCGCCAGGGAGAGCGCGTCAGGATGTCGCGACTGAAACACATCCCGTTGCCCGTCAGCGTCGCAGAGCCACCGATGCCGTTTCTACCCAGGGGACGTACGTGATTCATCAGCGTGAGCGCGACCCAGCGCAGGGCAGAGCTGGGCGACGCAGTGGCATTGAGGACGGTGTAGCATGCTTGCAATACTTTCGCGCCCTTTGCCAGTTCTCTATCCATTACACGCAGGAACGTCGCCTCCACGACCGAGTCCGCATCCAGGACGATATATGCATCGTGTTGCTTATCTTCTATTTGCTGCAACATCCAGTTCAGCGCATATCCTTTGCCACGCTTCTCCCTATCGAAACGCTCGTAGACACATACCCCCTCAACCCTGCATGCTAACTCGGCGGTAGTATCCGTACAGTTATCGGCAATGACATAGATCGTATACAGCTCTTTTGGATAGTCCAGGTGGGAAAGGCTTTCGAGCAAGGTCCCTAGAATCACCTCCTCGTCATGGGCTGGAATCAATAGCGCAAAATTGCTTTGCGGAGAGGCCTGTTTGTCAGTGTATGCGCGTTTTTTTTGTCTTGTGCCGATGAGCGCCGAACAGGACAAAATACACAGATACACAACAGGGAAAGCAACGCATACTTCTGCAGCCAGAAGCGTCCAGGATAGAAAATGTACTATAACCATCGCAACTCACCTTATCCATTTCTCTAAGGTGCGGTTGAGAGTTTTTCCGCACCGTTCCCAACTATACTCAGCTTCGACGAGTGCTCGGCCAGCGTTACCCAGAGAAGCCCGTTTTTCTGCATGTTGCAGAAGATCTACAACCGCCTGCGCGAAGAGCTCAGGTTGATCAGCCACCGTCAAATGTTTCCCATCCTCCACCGCCAGTCCTTCACAGCCCAGGCTGGTTGAAACGACGGCTTTTTGCATCGCCAATGCTTCGAGAATTTTGAGGCGGGTACCGCTCCCAATAAGCAAAGGCGCGACAACCACCGATGCAGCGGCGAGGTAGGGCTTTACATCTGGCACTGTTCCTGTCACCGTAACACCAGGAAGTTCTGCCAATCGTTCAACCTCGGGAGGCGGAGAGCTGCCAACAATCTGCCATGTCGCATCAGGAATTTGCGCTTGAATAAGCGGCCAGCACTCTCTGGCAAAAAACAAAACAGCCTGAGTGTTGGGATGGTAACTTATAGTACCGGTAAAGACGATACGATTAGCAACTTCCTGTTGTCCGTCGATGGTCCTGAAGGTCTCAGTATCAACTCCGTTAGGCACAATCTCGACAAGGCATTGTGGTGCAAGCTTTTTCAACAAAAGGTATTCGCGCTCGCTCGTCACCAGCACGCCCCGTGCCTTGCGACAGCGTTCCAGCTCAATCGGTTTAAGTTTGCGGGTCTCCCACCAGTTGTACCATTTACGCACCCATGACCGCTCCTGCTGGTACGTACGCTGCAGTAACTCATGTTCAATGTTGTGCTGGTCAATGATAACCGGCAGGTTCTTTGGAACCCGGTAGCCAGCAATAAAGACGCCTTCAAAAAGCACAACATCAAAATGCTTCTGGGTGAGAAGGGCGTCGATTTTTTTTTGTACTTCTTCTCTGTAACTTAAACTGAGCAAATACGATTTACCTTGCAGCATAGTTAATATTTGTTGCGCCCGTTTTTTTTGCGTGGATGACGTTGAGGCTATTTGCCATATATCTTTCAACCCCATCTCCTGTAATGCGCTGCTGACAGTCCCCGTCGAACTGTCAACCGACACGGCCAGTAGTGAGACAGAATGTTGGCGAGCCAGTGCCTGCAAGAGATAGTAGCTGCGCGTGCCGGCTCCCCATGAACGGTCAGGCAGATAGAAAGACACCATGAGTAAATTCATTTAACTTCCTTCTGGTCTTGTTGATCCAGTTTGGGTAATTTAGCCAGGATACCACAGAGTATTCCCATATAGATAACATTCCTATAAAAGAAGAGCTGATAATCTGCGAATGCGACGATTACTTCCATCACCACGATCGCCACTACATAGATGGCAACTACCTGTAAGTAAGGGTCGCGTAGTTTACGAGCGATGATACTCCCTAGAATGATAATGCTGCCGAATAAAAACCACAGCGAGAAGTAGCCGACCGGTCCTAGATCAACCCAGATCCAATAAATTGTGTTATGAGGAACGTAGTTGTAGTAAGGATCGGACTGAAGAACATCTGGAAAGATACTTGTTAGCGCCACAGGTTGAAGGAACGGTTTGCCGAAGCCGAGGCCGAGTGGCGCCTGCTTAGCTGTGTCTTTCAGATCATTGTTTTCGATTAAGCGATATAAGTTGGAATTGGCATCTCTGGCATCCGTGGCAGAAGGATTGAAGACCGAAATGACAGCGCGTGCCGGTTCCCCAAAGCTTCCCTGATCTTTTTGAAAGGCGAGAACATAGGCGGCGCCAAGCCCTAAACATAGAACCATAACTACAAGCAATTTAGCGCGTGCCTCACTTCTTATCTGGAATACCAGTACCCAGGCAACTCCGCATCCCACTAACAAGGCGATATAGTCAGTACGCCGTTGATTGGCAACCATGGCAATAAGCACTGCCGGTGCTATACATAGGGCCGCGATAAATTGTGGACGATAGCGATAGTGCAAGCTAGAGATAATCACCAGCAAGAGTAGCGCGGCAAAGAAGAACGATTCTTCATGCGACATGATGGTATCCTGCCCTGTGAGATCGCCGTGATATACAATCAGATAGACATAGAGGCCCTGAAGCGCTTTCACTCCCGCACTCACAATTATTAGCCAAAAGAGGGTACGAATATGGCCTTTCCGCGTTACGAAATTATATGCCATTATATAAGAGGTAAACATGTACCAGAATGGGCGCAACTCAACAACGATAACTTTCAGGTCTCCTCCAGTCGCCAAACCATAAACCACTCCACTAACAACACAGAGCATATACAATGAAAAGGGAACCCAGAGTACACCACCACGTAGCAACTGCTCACGTCGTAACAGGCGGGGGAATAGCCAGATAAAGAAAGTGAAGAGAATCAGCAGCCCGATGGGACGTTCAAAGAAGCCTGCAAGTTGTGGAGGCCAAAAGAAGACATAGAGGTGATCAGTGAAGATGGGAGTTGAAAGTGGCTGTTGTTCGATAAGAAGCGCACTCGCCGCCAGTGTGTACAGACCAATTATGGGCCAGCGAACAATAACAAGCGTCAGCACTACTATTCCCACTATCGCCAGGAGTAGGCCAAAGCTCGTATTCGTTCCTTCCAGAACGAACAGGGGAACAAAACCGAGCAGAGTAATGAAGAGTACAATGAAAAGCCACATTTCACGCTTCCCGCGTGCTGCCTGCAGACCAGAAACGGTATTCCTGGTCTCAGATATCATTGGCAATTGCCTGCGCATGTCTACCTCAAGCTATAATAGGGAAATCTATCTTCCGTTTGTTCTTAACATACATTCCAGTATACTTCTACTTTGTTGAAAGTTGGTATGATTGATGTTGAGATATATTGCTAAATACACTTTTGTGGTTAACATACCGGTACCCTGAGAAGCAACTCTTCAGGGTTTCTCAGCGCCTGCCGCACCGAGAAACCCTGAAGAGTTACTCATGCCGGAGTTTTAGAGGAACCGTTCCAGCGATAAATTGTTCGTAAAAACATATTTGCCCATGCTTGTCGATAGAGAACTGTCCCCTGATCGTTTGGATGTATGCCATCACCAAAATCTTCTGGGTGATTCCTAAACACAGCATAGAGATCAGGCCCTGGGATAACCTTTGGGTAGGCTTTATATAGTTGATCGAGTTTTGCATTGATCGCAACTGCACACATTTGTAGGTCCGAACGAGGCGACCAGATCATATGTGGCACAATCGGAATTTTCCCGGCAGCCAGGACGGTTTGGACCATCAAAACATAGTTGTTATACACTGCATTGGCAGCACCATTGGGACATCCGTAAGAATCGTTGGTACCATAGCTGAGGCCAACATATTTGCCCGGAAATATACTTAACCATTTTTGCAGGTAATGGTACTGTGGATCAACTGGTACGCCACTCGCCAGATAGCCTATGCCCCCATCCTCTTCAATCGGGAAACGATCGGGTATCTGGTTGTGAATGAGATCTCCAAAGGATGGCACACCATTTACTGTGGAGTGCCCCATTGTCCCCGCTGTAATGGAGTCACCAAAATCTATAAAATCATCATCCAAGGCGCGATTCGCATCGTAGATGTCCATGTTGAAGCTCGCAGAATAATTCTCCGTGGTTCCATCGGCAACCGTTGCATTTAGTCGAACCCAGTTGGCTCCACGCATATTAAACACGTGCTGTCGCGAATGGTAGTGATTATCAACGACGGTGACAACTGTTTGCCATCCCGATGCCGGTGGAGAGGATGTACCTCCAGGTGCAAAATTTATATCAATAGTATATGAACCCGACATATTATATGCCACATCTTTATCAATTGTGTGGTCATAGTTGTAGGTCTCATTATACCAAACAAGAAGTACCCTTCCGCGCTCTGAAACAGGGACACTGGATAGATCATAGGCAATCCAGGCAGGAACATCATTTGACCGCCACAAGCTATCAAGGCTACTATCATTGGCGTCACTGGCAGAGCCAGATGACGCATAAGCGGGTACACCGCGACTGATAAGAGGCATGGACGATGCACTACTCGTTGTTTTACCTTGCACCGAACTTTGAGATAGTCCAGTGCTACATGCTGCAAAAGGCAGGCTAACGAAGAGCAAAATTATAAGATGTAAGTAGAGGCTTTTGCGTTTTAAATAATCTATCATGACTATTCACCCTTTCACTTGTGCACTGTGATCTTACCCTGCTATGCAAATAGATCACCTATGTACAATGCATGTCTCTGTTTTCTAATAGTTTACTTAGGAAATACGACTACTCAAAAAGTGGACGATAGACCATCTGGAAAGTGGGGTCGCGCAACTCTCGTTGTGTGACAACCCTGGCTGGTACACCGCCAACCACAGCGTACGGTGGCACATCACGGGTAACCACTGCTCCTGCCATAACAACCGCCCCTTTGCCTATCGTAACTCCGCCGAGAATGGTCGCGCGCATGCCAATCCAGACATAATCCTCGATCACGATAGGTTTGTAGGTGTCGGGAAAGTAGGGATGATTCATGTCGTGTGAGCCAGTAACCAGCCAGACACCAGCCGAGATACTCACGTTTTCACCAATTATTATGCCCCCTGTTGTGTATAACAAGCAGTCCCAATTGATTATTGTGTGTTTACCAATAGAGACCTTCTGGCTTCGTACGCTATTCAGTTGCACATGTTGTCCCATAAGAATAGTTGCCTTCGGGGCAATCTTCCACCTCAGCACACGGCGATACCAGGTATGGCGAATAGTATAGGATGGAATATGGCTGATAATATGATTCGTTGTATATTTGATTATAGCTACAGATAACTGTCCCATTTTAGCTTGAAACCTCCGTTATAAAGGTGTTCCTTTTTACGACTGGTCTCTTTTCTGTCATATCCTTATCGACTATGGGCTTTTTCTCTGTGATTTTCTCATCGATCACGGGCCTCTTCATTGTGCTTTCCTCATCTTCTCTGGTCAAAACAGATACAATGGCGAGTCTTCCCGTTATATGATGTGCTTCGTCAAGAGGCAGAAAGTCGCTATACCACTCTATTACCTGAGCGTCCAGCTCTACTGTCGGTTGATCTTCGATTATAGAAGAAGCAGTTCGCCGGGCTTTTTTATGCATGAAAGCATTATACAGAGCCAGAATATCTTCTCGCGGTATCACACGCAGAACTACTGCGGCAACCATATAGACCAATATGGCGACAGGTAAAATCACAAAGATAGAAAATCTATTCAAGAACGTGACTGCGAAGGCCATAACCACGCTCGCAATTATTGCCTTCGCGCCAACTTTCAGGCTATTCAATGGCAACAAACGACGTGGCACTAATACAAGCGAGACACAGAGCAAAAGGAATTCTGTGAGTGAAGTAACAGCAGCAGCTCCAACCTGTTGATAACGAGGGATTAAAAACAGGTTGAGTCCCAGATTGAAGACGAGCGCGACCGCCGCCAGGATGGGAATTTTCTTTTCTTGATTGGTACTGGTGAGTATGCAGGTTGCCACCGAATTGATATAGAGACAGACAAGTCCTGGAGCAAGGTATTGCAATACAGGAATAGTATGGCTAAATTCAGGCCGATGGTAAAGAAAAGCGATGATGTTGGGCGCTGCCACGATCAATCCAGTCGCTATAGGTATACCCAGGAAGAGCAAGAAGTTCGTAGACTTTTCAATTGCCAGCTTCAGAGTTTTTTCCGAGGTGGTGGAGAGCCTCGAGAAGACAGGGGACATGATGCTTCCAATAACAATGCTTGGCAAAAAAACCATTGTATCAAAGAGACGATATCCAGCTCCATACCAACCTATCACTTCTGTGGTAGCCATGAACGAGAGTAGAAATGTATCGATGCGATAGTAGATAACTCCAAGGGCACCATAGATCAAAAATGGAACACAGGTCCGTAGCAATTTACGGATTAGATCCATATCGAATATAAAGTGGACTCCCACCAGTCGAAAGAACCAGAAAGCTTGCCATATCAGACTGGTTATAGACCCTCCAAGCAGCACAAGAGCCATCACCTCCACACTCGCACCTTGTTTAAGTAGAAAGACACCCACAAGCGCTGATAGCCCCTTTTCCAGGATCGATCCAATCACCGGGAACATTGTTCGCTCATAGGCACAATGTAACACTGCAAACGTACTTACTGTTGAACTGCACAAAAGCGTGATGCCGCATACCGCGACTAATACACGCTCTTCAGGATTGTACCCCAGCAGCCAGCACAGTAACATAATGATACTATAGAGCACAAACCAGAACAGGGCTTTGAGCAGTAGAGTATTTGTCAGGTAGCGCAAGGCTTTATCAGGTTGTCGGGCTACGTCGCGTGTAAGCTGTGAGTTAAAACTAGACTCAAGAGGAAAGCCAACCAGACCTACAAAGTTGATAGCCAGGTAGAGTTCACCAAACTGGATATCCCCAAGAAAACGCCCATAAGCAACTGTAAGCGAAAGTGTAGATGTCCAGGTAATAGCCTGCCCAATGAGCGAAATAACTGTATTGTTCACTATTCGCTTCACATTGACCTGGACTGCGCGTAGTTTCTGGCTGTTCTGCAAGGCTCCATTCTCTCCGTCACTGCTTTGTTGCCGATGTGTTTGCAACCTATTTCTGCGTCGCAGAAGGACTGTACTCTTTAATAATATTTGTTATTGCATAATACTGGGGCTTGGGCGCGTTCGTCGCGACATTAAACATATCAAGATGTCCATATCCTGCATAACTGGCGGCATCGAATTGACAGGCGAATGCAACTCCGGCCTGGATCATAGACTGCAGCGCAACAGTCGTAAATTTCGTCATAAACTGTGCGCCATCTCCATAAGCTGGCGGCGGATTGTCGGGATCGAAATTCCATTCAGTGATGCCTATTGGCAAATCTTTGTGGAGTATTGATTGTACCAATGATCGTACACTCTCTACTGCCTGGCCGGCGGTATCTGCATTGCTCAAACAGACGGCCTCTGTGTTCTGATAGCAGGGGTACCAATGAAAGCTCACTGCATCAGGAAGAACGCCCGAAGCCTTGACACCTTCCAGGAAATTTTGCATGAAATCATTATTTCCCAGGGCATTAGAGTTGACCGGGCCGATAAATTTGGCAGAGGGATTGATCTTCCGGAGCAAAGGAATCACAGTGTTCCATTGCTGTAAGTAGGTTTGCACGGAAATATCGTTCCAGTCTGATTCATTCCCAAACTCGTAGAGCAGGCAGCGGGAACCTAGAAAGCTTACGAGATGCTCATCGAAGGGTACATTAGATATATTCGTAATGACTCCCAGGCAACGCGCGCCGCTTTTCTCAATGGTCTCGACTCGCTTAGTGATATCTGTATCGCTCCCTTTATCGGGAAAGAAGGTACGAATCAAGGTGAAACCACCGCTTCGTAACGCATACTGAATTGCAGGCTGCGTCTGAATGTTATTGTCAGACCACTCATAGGTATCGTTAGTACCGAACAGGAAAGACGAAACATTTTGCTTCCAGATTTTTTGTCCTGGCAGCACAGCCTTCAATGGCGAAGCTGTAGATGAATACGACTGGCCGTTAGATGAACAGGCACCTATAATCATAAGGAGACCGACGACAAAAAGACCTCTCCATATCCAGCGCAAGGAAATAGTTGGTCGTGATAAAGGCATAACATTTCCCCTCTACAAATCGTATGTTTGAATCATTGGGTCGTTCTTTCCAGCCACTAATCACTTTTTGGCATGGAGCTCCTGACAGGCTCTAAAAAACAGTTTCGACATCGGGTATGGTCCTGGCCTGTGGCTCCATTGCCTCTCCCAGCACAGCACGGTACACTCTCTCTACATCGTTGGCCAGTCGCTGGGGATTGAAGTACTCCTCCACACGTTTGCGGCCATACTCACCCATCTGCTGGCACAGCGCAGGATTATTCACCAGGGTGAGAATATTCCTGGCCAGTTGCTCCACATCTCCCGGAGCCGAAAGCAGCCCCGATTTGCCATCTTCCACTGCCTCACCTGCCCCTCCGCTATCCAGGGCGATCACTGGCTTTCTCATCGCCATTGCTTCGGAGAAAACCAATCCAAATGCCTCACCCAGAGCGGGCATAGTATAGAGATCGCTAGCTGCCAGGATGGCCTGCACATCGAAGCGTGGACCGGTAAAGATGACCTGCTGGCTTAACTCCAACTCCTCTGCCTTTTCTTTCAACACTTCCAGATAGCTGTCGCAGCCCTCTGGCAAAGCACTTAGATCTTCTCCACCTACGACTAATAACTTGAAATCTGGTAGTTCGTCCTTGATCTCATTGAGGGCCTGTAAGAGGAGCTCATGCCCTTTCCAGGGTCCCACTCGTGCGACAATGACAAACACCAGGGCGTCAGGCTCAATGCCAAACTCTCGACGAATCGAGCTACCATCGGCAGCCGGGTCCCATCGACTGATATCTATACTGTTGAGAGCATGATAGATCCGCTCGGGCCGGCATCCTACTGTCAGAGCCGACTGGGCGGTAAACTGGGACACGCCTATAATCCCGTCAGCTTGCTTGAGTATCCAGCGCGAGGAGGAAGTCATCCAGGCCCCACAGTTCAGATGCAGATGTACGATACACCTGGCACCGGTCAATTTCGCCAGGAGCACGCCATAATATACTTCGCGTTTGTGATGTGCTGTATGAATAATATCGATGTGGTGTCGCTTGATATACCCGATCAAGCCGACCAGACTGCCTGCGAGTGCCAGCCCGGTGAACAGTTTGTTCTTTATGTTCTCCAACTGCGATCCCTGAGATTCCTTGGGAGGACCAAAGTTCGTGGGACGAATATGCGCCTCGGGAATCGCTTCGAACATTCGGTAAGTGGCGGTTTTTTCATCGTTCTCATAGGTAGCGCATGCAACATGTATTTCTATGTGTTCACTATTAAAGTGGCGCGCAATCATGCTGTGAACGTCTTCAGTTGACCAGCCTCCGGTCCGTGATTGTAAAAACAATGCTCTGATTTTTGTTTCCACGGTAGACCTCCTCTTAACATTCCTTGCCTGCTAGACCACGGTTTCGACATCGGGGAGGAGCTCTGCCTGCGGCTCTACTGCTTCTCCCAACACCGTCCGGTATACTCTCTCTACATCGTTGGCCAGTCGCTGGGGATTGAAGTACTCCTCTATGCGCTGGCGAGCGTACTCACCCATCCGCCGACGGCGCACTGGATCATTGACCAGACTCAGAATATTCTCTGCCAGTTGCTCTCTCTCTCCCGGGGCTGAGAGCAGTCCCGATTGGCCATCTTCTACTACCTCGCGGGTTCCCCCGCTGTCCAGGGCCACCACCGGCTTTTTCATCGCCATCGCTTCCAGGATCGCCAGAGCACAGGGCTCCTCCAGGGTGGGCATAGTATAGAGATCGCTAGCTGCCAGGATGGCCTGGATGTCGGAGCGCGGACCGGTAAAGATGACCTGCTGGCC
>DAOTTD010000247.1:0-5691 GCA_034438015.1 Ktedonobacteraceae bacterium
ATCAGATCACGATCAGTATCAACAAGCAAAATTTTCATACTTTTTCCCCCTGGACTTTCTCTCTTGCCTTAGAGAGTATAACTGGTCACATTGTTTTGCCTGGCCTGTTGAAGTTCTCTTTGCCAGTCCTCAACGAGGTCTCGCATGCGCGACCGTCAGCGATTGATGCGCCCCTCAACGCAACAAGCAGCTGCTATAAAATACCCTTAACGTGAGCTTCCTTATCCTGATAAGTCATCTCGCTCATTATAATGAAGGAAATTACACAATGAGTATTTTCTTTCTAGCACTAAAGATGCTACTATACATAAGTGTGGAAAACAGTATGAAAAGCATGGAGAAATGGAGATAATCGGTTGCGAACAGTATTGGTGAGTGTAGATTTATTAACCCGGTCGATTGAAGGCAAGGAGAAGCGGCCTTCTGTGTCACCTCTCATGCACAAAAGGCCGCTTTTTTTCTACCGAAGATGCTCTGGACGAGAGAGACTACCTGAATAGTTTAAGCTCCGCCAGAGCCCAGAAGCATGACAGGAACTGTCAGAACTATGAGCTTGAGATCTTGCCATGTAGATTGTTGTTGCAGATACTCAACATCCATCTTGATCATCATCTGAAAGGAGACCCGGCTGCGCCCGTATACCTGCCAGGGGCCAGTTAATCCTGGCTTGCCACACAGGCGTAAGCGTTCCTGTGGACTGTATAGCTCAACTTCGTAGTTGAGGGCCGGGCGGGGGCCAACCAGGGTCATGTCGCCGCGCAGGACATTAAAGAACTGTGGAAGTTCGTCGATGCTGGTTTTGCGGAGGAAGCGACCAACGCGGGTGACGCGCGAGTCGTTCGTCATTTTGTAGAGTTTGCTTTTGTCGGCGTCGTTACTCAACGTACCACCGTTCATAAATCGCCGCGTTGCTTCGCGATGCAAGGCATCGTCGCTGTTGCAATACATGGAACGGAATTTTAGCATTTCGAACTCGGTTCCGTTCCATCCCACACGCTTCTGGCGGAAAAAGATAGGGCCTGGCGAGTCCAACCGGATCATGAGCGCGACAATGGCAACAACGATGCACAGTGGGACAAAAATGAGTAACGTGAATACAATATCGACGAGGCGCTTAGTTCGTAAATAACCATTATCGACCGGTAAGGTCTGAACTGATACTGCTTGAACGCTCATATGTGTCATCACTCCTACTTATGAACAACATTCTCAATGTCCTTAACAACAGAGAGTGTAAATGGTTAGGGTGTAAAATTCGTATTATTTCTAATAGAAATAATGGCGAAAGATAGGACGGGCGTAGGAAAAAACTGACGCTACATTTTCGATGTAGAGACCAACCTGGCGTCTTCCTCGCCCTCTTCTAGACGGTCGCAACGGAAAAGTGCGCTGACGGCGCCATGTAAGCTGGATAGATCCCATTGCCCATCCTGGTTGCTTACCTGTAGCAGCATGCGTTGCTGCCACCAGTGCGCCACAGCGCGTGGTAGGGCGTGCCAGTAGCCTTCCCTCTCCTGCATATTTTTTAAGAAATCCTCGTAAAGGGTCCAGCAGTGCTTCGCGCGCAGGTAATCGGGATGGGTGTTCACCAGGACCATGCCGTTCCATTGTTCGATAAAATCTACTTTATCTGTCCATAGGTGGGGGGTTTTTGCACCGAGGATGTTGGCGAGCGTATTGTCTTGTGTGAGCGTATATGGCAACTCCATGAATGCTCCTAACTGGAATGGCCAGATGCTCATCGTTCCGCCTGGTATGGGTTCGTGGGGGTCAGTATCAAAAAAGGACAAATCGTATTCAATATTTAGTGCTTGCATCCACTCGGGATTGCGGTGCGTATAGGGCGCGCGGAAACCGACTGCGTTCCATTCGCGCAGGTACTGATTGATCTTAGCCGCTCTGCGTTCAAAGAGGGATCGGGAGGAGAAGAGCTTGCCATCGTGCTTGAGTCCATGAACGCCGACCTCAAACCCGCGTTGCTTCAGAGATTGTAGCAGGCCAGTGTCTATGGGATAACGCTCCGGGACGAAGTTGAAGACTGAGCGAAAGCCGTAATGCTCTTCAAGATCGGCCACAGCTTCCACGAACGTAGCTCCCTGCTCTTCTTCTATATCATGAGTCAGGACGAAGGCGTAGCGATGGCCCTCGGGCCAGAAGTTAACATAGGAAATACTGTCGAGTCCACGTTGTTGCAATACATGCTTGAGGCACTGAAATTGAAACCGTACGTAACGATCTTCAACAGGCCAACCCAGCGGAAAGTTCGCCTCCTGGCTCTGCCGGTAGCGTTGTCTGCCAAGCATGCGCAGCGACCTGGGAATGAACGGTTTTACCTGATAATACAGTCGCTTTGCCTTGCTGAGCTGCCACTGTTTCGGACCATCTGTTGCCTCACCTAATACCCTCGCGATCACAGTCTCAGCCTCAATGGAGTCGGATGCCATTGGCAATAGTGTAGAGGCTTTTTGTATGGCGTCGCGCCATTCTTCCTGTGTAATGCGTGGTTCAATTAATAGCTGCCAGAATGCGTCAAATGTATTAGCTGCATAGAGCTGTTCTTCATCTTTTGTAGAATAATCGTTTATCATGCTTCCCCCTCGCAATGATAGCGCGCTGACTTTAAATATAGCGCTCAATTTTGCATATACCTTGAAAATAAGCTAAGGAGGTACTGAAACGGTGCATATGCTTGTGGAGAATTCGCCATATTTTGTAGATGAGGTACATGTAAATCGCCTCCTGTAGCTCTTCAGATCTCCCTTCCCTTTGCAAAACAAAATTGAGTTTTTTGTTGTGTTATTATTATCATTTCTCCAAAATAAGGCTCCTTTGCGACCTCCAATTTATCCGTATCTCCACCTGACCATGCTATGCTGATAGGGAACCTGGATGGAATACCACCCGAGTATGGAGCCCAGTTTCGCAACGATAGGTCGGAAGCGGGAATGTGTTGTGTTGATCTACTCGATGAGGACGTTAAGGAAGGCGTATGTGGATGTTGTGTTTTTCGCAATATAAAGAAAATTGTTTCGCGCCCGTACACTTTTTTATTAAAGGAGTAAGACCGGTATGCAGGTACCACTGGTAGATTTGTCTGCCCAATATCGAACTATTAAACATGAAATAATGACCGTTTTTGAGGATGTACTTGAACATATGCAGTTGTTTCTTGGCCCGCATTGTCGAGCATTTGAGCAGGCATTTGCTTCATATTGTGGTTCTGAATATGGCGTAGGTCTCTCATCTGGCACGGAAGCGCTAGAGCTGGCGTTGCGTGCGTGCGATATAGGTCCGGGCGATGAAGTGATCACGGTCGCGAATACTTTTATTGCCACGGTAGAGGCGATTGCCCTGGTCGGTGCGACTCCTGTTTTCGTCGATGTGGAGCCGGATACGTACACCCTGGACTATCGCCAGCTTGAGCAAGTGCACACGGAGCGCACACGCGCTATCATCCCTGTGCATCTTTTTGGCCATCCGGTCGACATGCAGCCTGTACTGAACTTCGCTCATAAATATGGACTGCGTGTGATCGAAGATGCTTCTCAAGCGCATGGCGCTACTTATAATGGTCAACGTGTGGGAGGACTGGGCGATATTGGCTGCTTTAGTCTCTATTATAGTAAGAATCTGGGCGCCTATGGCGAGGCTGGTATCTGTGTAACAGATGACAGCCAGTTGGCGGAGCGCCTGCGCCTGCTGCGTGACCATGGTTCTCGTGTACGCTACCAGCACGAGGTGATGGGAACGAATGGTCGCCTGGATGAGCTACAGGCAGCGGTCCTCCAGATAAAGCTGCCTCACCTGGAGCGATGGAACGAAGCCAGGCGCGCAGTGGCTCACCTGTATGATGAGCAGTTGCGTGAAGTGGTTGAGGCTATTCCCGTGGTGCGTCCCTGGGCTCAGCATGTGTATTACGTCTATGTAGTGCAGGTTCCAGAACGGGACCAGTTCCGTCAGCTTTTGCAGCAGAAGGGCGTCAGTACAGGCATTCATTATCCACTGCCTGTACACCTGCAGCCTGCCAGTGCCGCATATGGCTACAGGCGTGGCATGTTGCCTGTGACAGAGGTCGCTGCCGAGCGCATTGTCTCACTGCCCATGTATCCAGAAATGACCCAGCAGCAATGTGAGTATGTGATCGAGGCGGTGAAAAGTTCTATAGCATCTCGTGCATATCGTTGATACATTAAGTTAAATGGGGGGAATACATGAATACACCAATGAATACAAAAGAATTGCGTTTTGCTGTCATTGGCTGGGGATATTGGGGGCCAAAGATTGCCCGTAATCTTGACTCTCTGCCTCATGCCTCTGTCACGATGGTGGCTGACCTGGATGCCCGCCGGCTCGCCTCTCTACAGCAACCCTGGACTCAGACAACGACACAGATTGAGGACGTTTTTCGCTCGGACGTTGATGCCGTCGTTATTGCGACTCCGGTGCGTACCCACTACAATCTGGCGAAGCAAGCGCTACTACATGGCAAGCACGTCCTGGTGGAGAAGCCTCTGACCGCCAGCGTCGCAGAAGCCGAAGAACTGGTTGCGCTATCTCAGCAACTGAATCGTATCCTCATGGTGGGCCACACATTTGAGTATAGTCCGGCGGTCAACGAATTGCGTAAACTGGTGCAAAGTGGCGCTCTGGGCAAAATCTATTCTATTGAGGCGGAGCGCGTCAATCTGGGCCTGTTCCGCAGCGATATCAACGTGATCTGGGACCTTGCTCCGCACGATATATCTATTCTGCTCTATCTACTGGGGAAACAGCCCGAGCAGGTCCGGGTGCAGGCGCACGCGCATCTGCAGCCAGAGATCCAGGATGTTGCGCACCTTGATCTCGACTTCTCCGACGGTATGAGCGCTCATATTCACGTGAGCTGGCTGCACCCCTGTAAAATTCGCCGCGTGACGGTCATTGGTGATGCGCGCATGGTTGTCTATGATGATACCCATCCATCCGAAACGCTCAAGATCTACAACAAGGGTGCGGATGTACACGCCGACCCCGGCGTCTCCTATCGCTTCGGCGAGATCACCATCCCCCATATCGACTGGATCGAGCCACTACGACTGGAGTGCGAGGATTTCGCCAGTTCCATTCGTTCAGGCATGTTGCCGCGCGCCCATGGCGGCGTCGGACTGAAGGTCGTACAGGTCCTGGAGGCTGCTCAGAAGATGCTAGAGACACAGGGGAAGCAAGGCGCAACGATGCCGGTATAGGGCAGAGCCTCCCCATTTCTGGGAGTCTAATTTTTCGTACTTTTTTGCAGAAAAAACGCTGCATCTCAACCCCTTAAACATCTACCTGCTATGGATGAAGTGGTACTCTTAGCGGTGGGAGAGTAACTCTTCAGGTCTCTCTTTCTAGACTCGTCAGCGCCAAAGGCGCTTCACAAGGGGTATGGTGTGGATGGCGGGGTGTGCGGCCCGAGGCCGCACACCCCGCCATCTACACCATACCGGGGCGAGCCGCCGCAGGCGGCGAGGGGTCCTGAAGAGTTACCAATATTTATGAGTTTGAGAGCTTGAAACTCGGAAAGGAGACTTTCGATGTATTACAACCCTTATGAAAACTTGCCGCAGGTTCCCTCATTTGAGGTGACGAGCGAGGATGTGCAAGACGGCGAGAAGCTGCCCCAGCCGCACGTCAGTGGGATCTTCGGTGCAGGCGGTGAGGATATTTCGC
>DAOTTD010000248.1:0-2498 GCA_034438015.1 Ktedonobacteraceae bacterium
TGGTCACTCTTCATCTTACGCTGAACAGGCCACAAGCCAATACTCAGGCTCTCCCGCTGCTTCCATTACTAGACCCCATACGGGGTCATACCTCTGCGCTGCTCCTACCAAATTATTATATGAGCCAGCGCAAAGGTTTGATTCGGGCTTTGTCCATCTCTTTATTCCTCCTCTGACTTGCTATGTCCCTAAACCAACAGCAGCGTACGAGCCTGGGTGATGACGACTCCTGTCGTCTTTCAGGACTCGCTGGCAGAAGCCACCAGGTCCCTCTTTTCTGATCATCGCGCCCCGATACTACTGACTGAAGTCGCTACTTCAAGTATTGCTCAAACCAGCCCTTGATATGATGCAGACGCTCAAGGCGCAGCTTCGGATGACCGCCGCGTGAGAGGCCGTGGCTTTGCCCCTCGAAACGCACGAACAGGACGTCGCGTCCCATGTATTTGAGCGCCGCGAAGAGCTGTTCCGCCTGCTCGATGTTGCAGCGTAGATCCTGTTCGCTGTGGATGATGAGCAGCGGGGTGTGGATATTCTCGACGTAGTTGAGCGGCGACATATGCATATACTTCGCGAGGTTCTCCCACGGCGTCGTGTCCAGGTTGTCGTCGGCGAGGTCCCAGCCGATATCGCTTGTGCCGAACATCGTCGCCATGTTGCTGACGCAGCGATCGGTGACGGCGGCCTTGAAACGGTCATAGTGACCGACCAGCCAGTTCGTCATGAAGCCGCCGTAGCTGCCACCGGTGACGCCTATGCGCTGCTCGTCGATGTAGCCCCGGCTCAGCAAGGTATCGAGACCATTCATGATATCGATGGAGTCCTTCTCGCCCCATGCGCCGCGCACGGCCAGGGCAAATTCGTATCCGTAGCCACAACTGCCGCGCGGATTGGTATAGAGGACAACGTACCCCTGCGCGACCAGCATCTGCATCTCGTGGAAAAAGCCATAGCCATACTGCGTCTGCGGCCCACCGTGAATTTCGAGGATGAGGGGATATTTTTTCGCCGGATCGAAGTCGCGCGGCTTGAGTATCCAGCCGTCCATATCCCAGCCATCGGCTCCCTTATAGGGCATATACTCTGGAGACGCCAGCTCCAACTCATTGAAAAGCGTATCATTGAAACTGGTCAGGCGGCGCACTTCGTCGGATGGAGCGGTCGAGCGCACGTAGATCTCCTGGGAGCGCGTCGGGTCGCCGATCAAAAGCGCCAGGCGGCCCTTTGCGGCATCGACACTGAAGTCGCGTACATGGATACCGCCGGGGGTCAGCGTGGGTGGTTGCGTTCCCGTGCCCTCGCTTGCGATAGCAAAGAGGCGTGAGGCGCCATGATAGGAGGCGATGACGTAGAGCGTCGAACCGTCTGACGACCACGCGGGTGCTGGCATGAGGTGCTCGTCGCCGATATCGCTGTTCGTCCAATCCATACAGGTACCCTCGAAGTCCTGCGAGAGGCAGGTGGGAGCCTGTTCGCTAGCATCGGAAGCGATCTTGTAGAGGAAGGTATGGCCGGCAGATTTCGTCTTGTAGGTGGCGAGTAAAGCGATCGTCCTTCCATCGGGTGACCATGAGGGCGAGCTACAGGCCAGGGTTTCATCGGTAAGGCGGCGCAGTTCTTCCGCCTTACCGTCAACGATCGGAAGGACGTAGATGTCTGCTCCGGGCAGGCGCCAGCGGTCCTCGGCGTGATTGGAGGTAAAAGCGATCTGCGTGCCATCGGGCGACCACGCGGCCTCGCCATCGTCCCAATCGCCGTCCGTCAACTGCTGCGGCTCAGCACCGGTGAGATCTGTGAGGAAGAGGTGTGAGCGGCGCTCGTAGATATACCCGACGCCATCGAGCCGATACCACAGCCGATCGATCACGCGCACCTGCGGCAACGGCTTGCCATCCTCAGTCTCCTGGGGTCCGGGTCCCACTGCGGCGCTAAAGAGCAGGTGGCGGCTGTCGGGCGACCAGACAGGAGAGGAGGCGCCGTGTTCCATAGAGGTAAGCTGACGTGCTTCTCCACCATCGGTTGGGATCAGCCAGATCTGCGGCTTGCCTTTGCCCTGTTTCTTCTGGTCTTTTTGCTTCGTATCTGCTGCATCTCCCTCGCGATCGGACACAAAAGCCAGCCAGCGCCCATCGGGTGACCACGTTGGATCGCCAGTATGCGCGCTCTCCGCTGTGAAACGGCGCGCCTCTCCGCCATCGGCGGCTGACAGCCAGATCGCCGAGCGATACTCGTGTTTCTGCCCATCAATGGTTGTCACGACATAGGCAACCTGCTTGCTATCGGGGGAGATACGTGGTCGGCTGAGAAACTTCACCTGGTAGAGATCTTCGATGGTAATCAAACGCGCCATATGGCATCCTCTCTAATGTATATACCAGACTCCATTCAAAAACGCTGCATTCTCACCGATCCTTATGCAGTCGGAAACGCCACTCTCGTGGCTACGCTTCGCGTCATCCGACTGAGGAGAAGCAGCTCGTGCTTCGCACTCATTTGAA
>DAOTTD010000249.1:0-10899 GCA_034438015.1 Ktedonobacteraceae bacterium
CCTCTGAGTCGATAAGTGAATATCATCGACTTTTGAATAGCTGTCAGCGAGTATATCGGTTGCCTAATCAGGACTGTTCTGATGATGCTTTTCTTGCCGCAGGTCAGTGGATTGTTGATAATAGCGACGTTGTGATACTGGCATGGAATGGCTATCCGGCTGGTGGTAGAGGTGGGACTGCGGATATAGCTACTTATGCGAGGTTCTCAGGTTGCCCGTTTGTTCATGTCCATACTCGCCTTCATACCGTGAAGCAATACGGAGAGTTGGCTTCTGGATCGAGAAAAATCCACGTGACTGCTAGCCGTAAGTTCGCTGTTGAGAAGCAGACTGTCTATCAGGGTTCGGTGTTGGCTGTGAATCAGTATCGTTTACGTATGCCTGATGGTAAGGAAATTGTACGGGATATTGTTGAGCGGCCTGAGAGTGTGCTGGTACTGCCTGTTGGTCAAAAACAGACAGTTTTGCTTATTGAGGAGTACGATTTAGGCGCTGAGTCTTGGCAGCTTACCTTACCAGGGGGAAAAGTTGACGATGTTTCGGCTGAAGGAATGGTGAGACGGGCAGAGATGGAACTGCGTGAGGAGACTGGTTATAGGGCTGGTAGGATGGAGAAGCTTCTGGATTTTTATAATCATCCGGGCTATATTGCTCACAAGGTTCATCTGTTTGCTGCGTATGATCTAGAATGGGACCCATTGGAAATGGAGGATGAGGAGTTGATACGTGTGCAAACATTTACCTGGGAGGAGGCTTTGGGTGCTACTCGGCTTGACTATCGTTTTGATCCTGAAGCTGCTTTAGCTCTCTGGTTGTATGTAGGTGATCGGCTAAAGCTAACTGAATAGCTTTGATGCTTGTGTTGGTGGTAGGGTAGATATTTTCTTCCGCTTGAGTTTTCCTCACTGTTGGGCTTTTCCTCTCTGGAGAACTTTTGTTAGTGTGCTTGTTGCACTCTCAACGAGTATCAGATATCATTGTTATGTTCATTCCACAGGGGGGAGCAGTGTTTGCATGTTTTTGCGGTAGCGGGTCCAGATCTGTTTTCTCCTCTTCGCTACTGCTTCAAGCACTTCTCTTCGTTTTCCTTTGCCTCTTGTAATGTTTCTTCTACTGCTTTTGATGGGAGTGTTGTTCGTTGTAGGTTGTACTCACTCCTAGGTGAGGCGCGTAGAACAGCATGTCATTGGGGGCATGATTGAAGACCCTCAGACCATTGACGAAGGAGGGAGTCACCTATGTATATAACGGTACGACGCAGCACGCATGTTGGCGGGATGGATGAGATCGTCCGACGGGCCAGGGAGGGCTTGCTCCCCACCCTCACCGCGCAGCCAGGCTTTGTGTCCTACAGCATTTTTCAGCTTGGAGAATAACGTGGTGATGGCCATTACTCTCTTTGACAACCAGACAGCCGCCGCCGCCGCCGACAAGTCCTTTGTGGTCTGGGCGTGTGAGCAAGAACTGCAAACGCTTCTTACAGGGCCACACGAAGTGTTATCGGGGGAGGTAGTCGTTCATGTCATAGAACCGAGTGCGCCCTTTGAAACAGGGGGAGGCTATGGCGCGTGAGTGTGGAGTAACACGACAGGTTCTTGTGAGCGGCCTGCCATGTCCTCGATGCGGCTCACGCTAGCTTGCTGTCAGGAAGTTCTGCGCGTTCAGAACCTTTCTGTCGGCTCTTGCCCGTGCCGTGTTGCCGGACTACCTTTCTGTGTACCGGATTCTCGTACTGCACTGAGATGTTGTGCTCTTCGTTTGACGAGCACGGGTTAAGCAGAGCATGGGTATGGTCATTTGGTCAAGGAAGGCTGCCAGGGCGACTGCGAGGGTCGCCCTGGTTCGCTTATACGGTTTGGCTCACCTCATTTCGGCATTTCCAGCCCCCGATTTTGATGCCATACCGAATTTGTGTAATGGCGTGAATTGAGAAGGCGTCAAAGCCAGTTTAGACATAGCTTCCGGGCATTTCTGCTTTGTACCGCTACACAAAATTCGGTATGGCCTATGAGCAAGGAGAATATGATGAAAGGCTTGTCTCGAGTTTTGTTGTTTGCAGTAATGCCTTCACTCGCAGTGCTACTTCCCGCATGTGGAGGTTCGACAGCGAGTCCAACTGCAAACCCAAGCGCCACACGTCCCGCGCCGATGGCTGTCACTGTAACGCTGACCGATTTTAAAATTGCGTCTGACCTGACGCAGTTTAAGGTAGGGGTTCCCTATCATTTTGTAGTCGTCAACAAGGGCGCCACCGAGCATGAGCTCATGATTGCACCGCCGATGACCGCGGGGATGACGTTGGAGCAAATTGATGATGCCCAGTTGTTTGAGGCCCCAGATATAGAGGTCGGACAGACAAAGACCGTCGATTACATCTTTAAGGCGAGTGCTCTGAATGGCAAATGGGAATTTGCTTGCCACGAACCAGGCCACTATGAAGCCGGGATGAAGCTTCCTGTGACTATCGTAGCATAAGCAGTTTTTCAGAGGATTCG
Organism: Ktedonobacteraceae bacterium; assembly: GCA_034438015.1. Lineage (GTDB taxonomy): Bacteria > Chloroflexota > Ktedonobacteria > Ktedonobacterales > Ktedonobacteraceae > JACDAE01. The sequence continues at coordinate 2,496 of DAOTTD010000249.1, forward strand.
CGACGGCATCCCGATTTTAGGTGGAACCCTTTCGTTTTTTCCCTCTTGCAATGAGTTGAGGGTGTGCTATAATTTTCTCTGTAGTGAACAAACAGCTATTTAGAGTTGTGAACAACCGGCTGTTTTGAGCTTGTTAAAACTTCTCATTGTGTGAACTGGCTTCTAAGGCTGTTTCATGACAAGCAGTCCTTGTTGTTGTGGGCAATCGGCTGTTAACCGATGGGTTACAGGTTCGAATCCTGTTCGAGGAGCCAGATCGTGAGGACCACCAATGCAGGTGGTCCTTTATTTTTTAAGAAAAGGGTGGCCCCTTTTGACTGTCTCTACAAACTATAAACATCTCTTTAAAAGCCTCCTTGATACGGTCTCCTCGCCCGTATTCATTGTCGACCGCGCGCTCACCATCTGCTACAGCAATCAGCTCGCTTCGCGTTTTTGGACTTCGCCCTCTAAAGGTGATAAGCTCGACCGAGTGATCTCCGATACCGCCATCGTACAGCTTGCGCAAGAAGTGATCAGTACCGGGAGTCTGCGCAAGGAGAACTATGAGCGCAACGGCATCTCGTGGAGAGTTTCGGTGACGCCTCTCGTTGAACGCTCGAAGCGCAAGCGGAGTTCGGATAGCTCACCTGAGGGCGAGTTTTTCGCCGTGGTCATCGAAGATATGGCCGAGTTGCGCCGCCTGGAACGTGTGCAGCATGATTTCCTTGCCAACGTTTCGCATGAACTGAGCACGCCGCTCACCTCGGTGCGTCTGCTCGCCGAGACGTTAGAGGACGTGATCGATACCGACCCCGATCGGGCACAGCAATTTGTAGAGAAGATCGAAAAAGAAGTACAATATCTTACAGGAATGGTTGCAGAACTGCTCGAACTATCGCGCATCGAATCCGGCCAGCTCCCAATGACAATCGAACCGGTCGAGGCGGCCCAGATGGTGCGCGAGGTGATGGCGCGTATGCTCCCACTGGCCCAACGTCATCGCGTACGCTTGCTTACCGATATACAGCAGGGCAAGACGCTTGTTGCCGCTGACAGTAAACTGATCACGCGTGTGCTTGTTAACCTGGTACATAATGCCATCAAGTTTACGCCATCTGGCGGCAAGATTGTTATAGGAACAGCTTTACAGAAGGGCCAGTCTGTTCAGCGCTTTTTTGTTCGCGATACAGGAGCAGGCATTCGCGAGGAAGACCTTCCGCGTGTCTTTGAGCGGTTCTTTAAGACCGATCGCGCTCGCTCAAAGGCGGATTTTATAGGCCCCGGCGGCGGTGGAACCGGGCTGGGTCTGGCCATTGCCCGGCAGGTAGTAGAGGCACACGGAGGGCGCATCACGGCTGAGAGTGTGGTTGGAGAAGGCAGTACCTTTACCTTTATCCTCCCGGCAGCAGTGCGTGATGAGGCATAATTCGATGTATGAGATTGGTCATGGATGATCTTACCTGGGAGGTTGCTGTCATGGAGCCAGAGCTGGAACGTCGTTTACATCGTGCTACTAAAGAGCAACTCGTTCTCCTTTTGCAAGGACTCTCTGTACGTCACCCGGTATTGCTCGCGGAGATGACCGGCATCCTCGCACAATTCAGCGATGAGGCCCAGGATGCGAGCGCTTCTGAGATCGATAGCGAGGCAACCGAAGACTGGGATTTTAGTGGCGATGACGATGATCTGGTGACATTTCACCCGACCTCTCGCCCGGCTTTGCCTTCTCTAGATCTTGAGAAAAGAAGCCAGCAGATCAATAGCTATAAAGAGCGCCTGCAACATGGTGAGTCTGAGCAATCCCTTGACAGCGATCTGCTGCATCTTCTACAAGAGGCTGAGGTGCGCGCCGATCAACACGACTATCAGGGTGCACTGGACCTTTACGCTCTGGTGCTCGATAAACGCCTGCTTGAACAAGATGCTACACTGGCTGCCATCTTTGATAAGGCCCTGGATGAGGTGATGCCGTTTCTGGAAACGCTGCTCAGTGAGGCCAGTAGCAGTATTATGTTCGATACCTCTCTCTCTCTCTCCCCGTTGCTGACGCCTGTTATGCGGCGCTCCTGGCTAGAGCGGCTCTTTTCCCTGTGGCTCAAACGCCTGGACCTCCGTCGGGTGGAGGAAGACATCCCGGAGATAATGCTCGATATGGCCTGGAATGAGGATGTCGCGCTGCTGCATACATTGGTACAGGAGGAGCTGCAACAACTGCGCCAGGGCGACCATTCCAATATCGTAGATTTTTCACGCCAATATCGCGTGCGAGCACTGGAAAAACTTCTTAAAGAGTTGCCGCACCTCTAGTGTTTCAACATAGTAATATGCATTGCAGGAATGTTGCAACTCAACGCGTTTGTATGGTAACATGGCCTATCGGAACTCATCCTTTTTTTAAAGAATCTCTATAGCTGTGAGTCTGGTATCGCTTAGTTGCTGTAAACTATTGGTTCTATAGTATCTGGTCTTGTGTGTTGATACAAATCTCGGGTACAATGGGTAGTGAGGACGAGAGAAAGAGGGATACACTGATGAGCAAACTGGTCATGGTAATCGACGATTCTGCAACGGTTCGCAAAATTATCGAGACATGTCTTGGTCGGGAAGGTTTTGAGGTCAAGAGCTTTGGCGACGGCGTGGAGGCGGTAAAATGGTTGACGGAGCCAGAGGCACCGGTGCCCGATCTGGTTCTACTTGATATCGAGCTTCCCAAAATGGATGGCTACGAGGTCGCGCGCCGTCTGAAGACGAAGCCACGCTTTCATAGCACCGTGATTGTGATGCTCTCGCGTAGAGATGGCGTGATCGATCGCCTGAAAGGCCGCCTCGCAGGCGCCAGAGACTACATCCCCAAACCATTTAAGACACAGGATATCATTGCCGTTACGCAGGCACACCTGGGAGTATCCGCGTCGGGTCAGGGATAATTCACATGGACGAGCAAGCGGCTCTTACTCCTGTTTCATTAAGTCGTTCCCAGGCACATCTCCTTGAACGATTGAACGATGAGGAGTTCTGGCGCTACGCAACTGAGATGGCGGCTACTTCTTCCACGATTCAGCATCAGGTCGAAAGCTATCTGCTCTGCGATCTCGGAAAAAGACGCTGTATATTTCCACCCGGACTCGCTGGAGAGATTGTTCCTCCTCCTCACCAGCTGACCCTGCTGCCCGCTACTCCACCGTGGATGCCTGGTTTGACTGTGTGGCGCGATGAGATAATAGCTCTGGTCGATTTAAGGGCGTACCTCTGGAATGACGGTGACATAAACAGTACGTCGCCAACAGTTCAGGAAGATCTGTTGCTCGTGGTACAATTCCACGGTCTCATCCTTGGCTTGCTGGTGACGGCGGTCGCTACGACGATGAGCTATGACGAAGGACACATGGTGCCATTCGAACTCGCTCCCGATTGGTGCTCTGAATTGCGTTCGGGAACGATAAGAGGGATACTGGATGACGCGCTGGTACTCGACATCCCCTTCATCTTCAACGATATAGTACAGCAGGTGAAAGAATATTCGCCCCAATGACTGAAGAACGACCAGACTTTGATGAGAATGAACTAACCGATGAGGATCGTGCGGTGCTACTGGCATTCGACGCAATGGAAGGCTGGCCTGAGCAACCACCCTCTATAACATCGCCGCTTCAGCCCCGGCAGGAAACCGGCCCGTACTCCTCAGAAGATATGCTCCTGGTCTTCGTAGCGGAGGTCGAGGAAGATATTGCCAGTATGTGGCGTATGCTGAACCAGCTCGAGCGGGAGGACCAGATCAAGCCTGAGCGCTTTATGACGTTTCGGCGGCTCGGTCACAAGATGCGCGGCTCCGCTGCGGCCATCGAATGTCACTCCGTCACGAGGATCGCCGAGCACATAGAAGAAATTGCCAATCAGATCATGCGTGGAGCGGTCTTTCCGGTCATCGGCGTGAGTGCTCTCGCGTATACCGTCTCTGCCCTGGAAACCGCGCTGCAAAACGTTGTGGCGAATGAGGAAGCGCAGTTCGCTCCTCTGGTTGAACTTGAGAGAGAACTGGCGAGTCTTCTCGCGCATGACGCGCTGGCTACGACGGCTCGCCTGTCCACCGAGTTGGAGGAACAGCCCACCACCGAAGCGAGTGCGCTCTCAGACGATATTTCATCTACCCTATTTGCACGTGTGGATACGCAGCGCCTCGAACGCCTGTTTTTGGACTCCGAGCGGCTCGCGGAACTGCATACCCCTCTTGAGAGCGCTCAGGCGCAGGTGGACGCTGCGATACAGGAGTTGCATGCCGCGCAGGCGCGCTTAGCTCAACTTGAACCGATGGTCTTCAACCTGCTGACCGCTACCAGACTCCCACCTTTACTGGATGAACTGCCCAGGTCATCGCTGGCGGCCCGTATTCTCAATAACGCCGGGCAGGGGAACGACGTCCCCCGTTCCGCGCGCAGAAATCGGCCCCGTCCTCGTCTTGCTCAGGCGACCGAGGCCGCAATGTGGGATGAGCTAGATATTGAGCGCTATACAGAGCAGGATCTCTTGCTGACCTCGCTGCGCGAAGCTATTGCGGCTGTGAATGGAGCTTCTGCTTGTGTAAATGTCGCGTTTGAACGTTTGCGGCTGGTTACGCAGGATTATAGCGCGCAAGCAAACACTATGCGCAACAGCACGCTCGTATTGCGCATGGTTCCACTGAGCGTACTCGTTCCACGCTTGCGCAAGGCGATCACTACAGCCCACACGCAATTCGAGGTCATGGGCGAGTCTATCGAGATCGATCAGCAGATTCTGATGTCACTCTCCTCTCCCTTGCTTCACCTGTTGCAAACGTGCGTGCTGGCTAATGCTACAGAGCAAGAAACCGTTCGCATCTGGCTTCGAGCGCAGGAGATAGGGAATGAGATCGCTCTAGAAATCGGCTTCTCGGCACCGGTCAGCGGCGGGGTCGTGGAGCCACTGCACGAGGTTATCCAGCACTTGAATGGGACGCTCTCGTTGCAGCGCAACGAGGCTAATGGCGTTAGCATTCATCTTCGCGTTGCTCGTTCGCGGGGGACCATAAACTGCCTGCTGGTGCGTGTAAATGATCAGCAGATCATCGTGCCGTTTTCGCAGGTGCAGCGTATAGGTGATAGTAGACGCGAGCAGTTCGACAGGCTGTATAGCCTGCATGATCTCCTCCTCAGTCCGCCAGGACCTGTATCCATCGGGCGCGTGCGGCCTGTGCTGGTCCTCTTACAGGGCGCTTCTCCTGTGTCAGTAGCGGTAGAGGTAGATGAGGTGGCGGATGAAGTTGAGCTGGTAGTGAAGCCGCTCGCGCCCCATTTACGGCGTCCAGGCATCACCAATGCCGCTATCAATGGACAGGGCCGTGTGGTGTTGATGGCCGATCTGCCTGAGCTGGTCCGGCATTATATACAGGCGCAGCAGACAATGGGTGGAATGGAGAGGGGCGCGCTCGTCAATATGGGGCAGGCTACACCTAAAATTCTGCTCGCCGATGACTCTGTGTACCTGAGACACGTAGTGGCCCAAATGCTGAGTCACGCGAACTATGTGGTTATGGAGGCGCGCGACGGCCTGGAGGCGCTTGAACAGTTGATACAGCACACGCCTGATGTATTCCTGCTGGATGTAGAGATGCCCAATCTAAACGGCTACGATCTGCTGGGCATCATGCGCCTCTATCCCTCATTGGCAAGCGTGAAGATTATTATGTTGACCTCTCGCTCAACAGAGAAGCATATGCAGCACGCTCTGGACCTGGGCGCCCACGCTTACCTGACCAAGCCCTGCCCCCAGGAGACGCTGCTGGCGACGATCCAGAGCATGCTCCAGACCCACTAATTAGCGATACGAAGCGGGCGCCGCATCGATCGCGCCGGTCTCGATCATGATCTCGCGCAACTGCCTGGCATCGACCGTCTCGTGCAGGCGCAGAGCGTGCGCAATGCGGTCCAGCGTCTCGCGATGCGCGGTCAGCAGACCGACCGCGCGATCGTGGGCCCACGTCACAAGGCGGTTGACCTCTTCATCGATGATCGCCGCCGTCTTCTCGCTGTACTCGCGTGATCCGGTAGCCAGAGCGGTGCCGGCGAAAGGATCTTCGCGGTCGCTGAAGGAGATGGTGCCGAGCCGTTCGCTCATGCCCCACTTCGCGACCATCTGGCGCGCGATCGCCGTTACGCGCTGGAGATCGTTCTCAGCGCCGGTCGTGATATGGCCTATCGCCACCTCTTCGGCGGCTCGCCCGCCAAGGGCGGTGACAAGTTGGGCCTGCAGGTAGTCCTGCGAGTAGTTGTAGCGATCGTCGATCGGTGTATACTGCGTGACGCCGAGAGCCTGGCCGCGCGGCACGATCGTGACCTTCGTGACCGGGTCGACGTTCTCCTGCAAGAGGCCCGTCAAGGCGTGGCCGCCTTCATGGTAGGCGATGACGTTCAGATCCTCGTCGCTCAGGATCAGCGGTCGCTCGGCACCGATAAGAATCTTATCCAGAGACTCTTCAAAGCAGTTCTGATTGACGGCATCCAGGTTACGGCGCGCCGCCAGCAGAGCCGCTTCGTTGACGAGGTTTGCCAGATCCGCGCCGACCATGCCAGGTGTGCTTCTCGCAATGGTGATCAGGTCGACGTCCCTTGCCAGGGGAACGTCGTGCGTATGGATCTTGAGGATCGCCAGGCGTCCATTCCAGTCGGGACGGTCCACGGTCACGCGCCGATCGAAGCGTCCGGGACGCAGCAGCGCCTTATCCAGGCCGTCGGGCCGGTTGGTGGCGCCGATCACGACGACCGCTTGGCGGGTATCGAAGCCGTCCATCTCGACGAGCAACTGGTTCAACGTCTGCTCGCGCTCGTCGTTGCTGTTGATGCTGGAGCCGCGCTGGCGGCCAACGGCGTCGATCTCGTCGATAAAGATGATGCTGGGCGCTGCTTTCTTGGCCTGTTCAAACAGGTCGCGCACGCGGCTGGCACCGACGCCAACCAGCACTTCGACAAACTCGGAGCCGCTCATCGAGAAGAAGGGAACGCTCGCCTCACCTGCCACGGCGCGCGCCAGCAGCGTCTTACCAGTTCCCGGCGGTCCCACCAGCAACACGCCACGCGGAATCTTGCCACCCAGGCGCTGGAATTTCCCCGGCGTCTTGAGGAACTCGACGACCTCCACCAGATCGTTCTTCGCTTCATCGACGCCTGCGACATCGGCGAATGTTGTGCTGGGTCGATCCTCCAGGATCAGCTTTGCCTTGCTCTTGCCGAAGCTGAAGATATTCTGCTGGCTGCGTGAGGCATTGCGGAAGATCAGGAAGAAGAAACCAATCAGCAGTATCCAGGGTAAGAAATTAAAAATGATGTTCAGCAGAACATTATTGTCCGAAACTGGCTTCGCCGAGAAGTTTACCCCCTTCTGAATCAGGAGATTCGTGAGTTGAGGATCACCATTTGGCAACTGGGTAAAGTGGAATTGATTACCCGTTTTCGTGTTTCCACTGGCGTCGGTGACCGTGATGGCGCTCTTCAACTGGCCGGTTGCGTCCTGGCTCTGGAAGACCACCGATTGGACGTTGCCATCTTCGACTTGCTGGTAGAAGGTGCTGTAGGGTATCTCGATAACATTGCTGGCGCTCGTGCTGCTACTACTTTGCGTAAAAAACTGGAAGAGATACCAGCCAATCAGCAGCACAACAACTATAATGATCGAGCGGATAAGCAAGGAGGCGCCATTACCAGGGCCGCCCGCGTTGCCACCGCTCCCTCCGTTATCGGGTCGCTGTGGTCCCCGCGAAGCCGGGTCGTTCGGGTTGTTCTGAAACATATATATAGCCTGAGCGTCCATTGGTTCAGACCTGCTTTCTTCGTCTGTCGAGGCTTCCACAGGGAATGTTCCTAACAGAGAGTGATAGTTGCGATACGGAATAGTCTGTGTACATATTACACTTTGTGGTTCGCTTTCGTCTACTTTTCCCTGCATTTCCTATCTACCAGGGTTAGTATGTATGATAACACATATCCCGAGATGGAGGACTGTAGAGATATACGCTATAAATACGTTCTGGCGTCACGAAAGTTACAGCACCAGGAAGCGAACGCTCCTCTACTATCACATATTTGACGTCACAAGGTCGCGCTTCGTCTACTGCGGAAGCGTGTTTTTCGCCCAGGCGACCTCTGCCGAACGTGCAGGAGCCAGTCTAGAAGAGGATGTACACAATCTGCTCATTGTCGTGCTTGACAGGACGCAAAGAATGTAGTATCCTAGGAAACGTCGACGCGGGGTGGAGCAGTGGTTAGCTCGTTGGGCTCATAACCCAAAGGTCGGAGGTTCGAGTCCTCCCCCCGCTACCAGTTACGTCGACATACGACGCGGGATAGAGCAGTGGTTAGCTCGTCGGGCTCATAACCCGGAGGTCGCAGGTTCGAATCCTGTTCCCGCTACT